>JALQVX010000194.1 GCA_023263555.1 Crocinitomix sp. | reverse complement strand
CAATTAATTTATCAATCATTTTTTCAATTTGACTTTCTGGTTGTGCTCCTTGAAATGCATCAATCGGCTTTCCGTCAACAAATCCATAAACGGTTGGTATGGATTGAATTTTAAGCTGAGCAGCTATAGCTTGGTTTTCGTCAACATTAACTTTAGCTAGAATTATTTTACCATTTTTGCTATTTACCAGTTTTTCTAGAACGGGGGTAAGCTGTTTACAGGGCCCACACCAAGGTGCCCAAAAATCAACAAGAACAGGGATGGTTTTCGATTTTTCAACGACCACTCCCATCAAATCGCGAATTGATTCGTGGGGCATATTAAATGTAAACAGGGACGGAACAGGTGTTTCAATTGCATGCCCTAAATTTTCTAACCAATCAAGTCCTGCTTTTTTAGGCGAACCACCTGTTGTCACAATAACCCGATCAAAATCGATTACTTCCCCACCTCTTGCCGTTAAGCGCAAATCGTCATTCGGCAAGGATTCCAAGGCAACAATTGGCGATTCCGTTTTAATTTGAATACCGCGCTTTTTCGCCTCAGTCAGAAAACAATCAATTATTGTTTGCGAGTTCTGAGAGACAGGAAAAACGCATTGATCGTCTTGAATCACTAATTCAACACCGCGCGATTCAAACCATTCCATTGTATGCTTCGTATTGAAACGGGCAAATGCTTTCTTCAATTGTTTTTCCCCTCTTGGATAGGCTTTTGACAAATTAGTAATAGATGTACAACCGTTGGTTACATTGCATCTTCCACCACCTGAAATTTTGACTTTCGAAAGCAATTTGTCAGACTTCTCGAACAAGGTAACTGAGGCAGTCGGATAATTTATTTTAACGTGAATAGCAGCAAAAAAACCTGCCGCACCGCCGCCAATTATTGCCACTCTCATTCAATTGAGGCCAATAATAACGCTTTGAACAGCTGACCATCCGTTACGACGTATCCTTTCTGAACATAATCAAAAATGATGCTTTCTCTTGATTGGTCATACTTTTTTTCGCCTTGGTGCATTTCAAATTTCTGAACAGATGCAGGCGTTATTGTTGAAGGGTCGAGCAACTGAAGATCGATTTGTTTATCCTTGCAACTGATCGCTACCATGCGCATTGCTTCGCTCATAAATTGAATCGATTGGATATATCCTTTACGACGAATTTCTACGAAATTAACCTTCCGCAAAACACCTTCCATAATCACATCACTGAAAAGATCTACGATTTTACCTGCCTTCTCAGGTTCTTCTCGCTTCATCTTTTCCCAGTCCTCCGCAGTAATTCCATTGACAACCAAATAATTTATAAACTCAGGCTCGAAATGCTTCAGTTCTTCCGTCGACAATATTCTATATTTCGCCATATCCTCAATTTGAGTTCAAAGATAATCCTTAAAAATAGTTTAACAAGGCAAATTTTATCGTTTAGGCAATGTGATATGGTAACCAACCAATTTATTCTTAAATTCGTAATGATTTAAACAAGCTTTAATGAATAGACTTAAACTAATTTCGCTCCTCGCATTCCCTATCCTGCTCTTTTCATGTAAAAAAGAGCCTACATCTTGGGACACAGACTGGTCAGCTCCTATTGCTTATGGTCATTTGACGATCAACGATATGATTCCTGCAAACTATGCTGAAACAAATGGAAGCGGCTATTTATCTTTGGTTATACACGAGTCTGTTTTCGAATTCTCGTTAGATACCTTAATTAAACTACCTGATACAACAATTACCGTAAAAACTGCCATTGGCATCCCTTCTATTGAGGTGACTCCAAGTTTTTCATTACCCGATAATTACGATCAAGCTTATGAATTAGGTGAGATTGAATTAAAAAGGGTTATTATCGAATCTGGTTTAGCGGAAGCAACGATCCAATCACCGTGGCAAGGAAAGACAAAAATCACCTTCACATTTCCTAAAGTTACAAATCCAACCGGTTTATTTGAGCGTGTCTATTATTTAGACGCTGGAACGATCACTTCTCCGACTGCAGTGAACGATCTCATAGATATGGCTTTTCATGATATGGACTTAACCGGTATTGATGGAAATCTTTATAATACGCTTGGAGTCAACGTTCTAATTGAATCCAATGAGGAAGAGTCAAGTTTTTTAGTTACAAATACAGATAGTATTGCCTTTTCTTTCAAATTTCAAGATCTGATTCCACGTTATGCAAAAGGTTATTTCGGTCAATATACGTTTTCAGACACCACAGGTGTAGCGCTCGTTCCTTTAAAACATATTGTCGCTGGATCCATTGATTTAGATTCGATTGATTTGACATTAACGGTTAAAAACGGATTTAATATTATCGCGCAAGCCAAAGTATCAAAACTCACTGGAATTAATACGCGTACTTCGAATTTGGTAGATTTAGATTTTTCGGAGAAAGGAACAACCTTGAATATTAATCCAGCAAGTGGAGGTTTGTACGATTATGTGCCATCTGAATACCCTTTATCGTTGAACAATACCAATTCGAACCTACTCGATTTTTTAGAAAATTTAAGTGATTCAATCATTATTGGATATCAATTAAAAATCAATCCATTTGGGAACACGACAGCTGGAAGTGATGAATTTTTTCCAGACTCTAAAATGGAACTCTTTTTAGATGGCGAATTCCCACTAGAATTTGGTGCGAATGACTTGACAATTACAGACACGCTGACCATTGATAAATTTGAAGCAGGAACGATAGCACCGAGGGACGCGTTGCTATTTTTGGACTATCAAAATGGATTTCCAATTGCCGGTGATTTGAAAATTTACTTGCTCAATGGAGACAATGAGGTACTTGACAGTGTATTTGCTTCAGCACCTATCCAGGCAGGAAAATATCAAATGGATACATACGCTACTATACCTCATACAGGTTCTGTGCAATTTTCGATCACACCCACTGCATTTGATCACCTTGAAAATACGGAAAAGTTAATTCTATTTGTGAAATTCAATTCAGACGATAACGCTGAAGTCAAAATTTCCCCTGAGACTTTCTTCGATTTTAAATTGCGTACAAACCTACAAATCCGTATTTCATTGTAATGAAAAAACTCATCCTCTACTTTTCTTTTCTTGCCGTATTCGGTTTATCGGCGCAGGAACTGAACCCAGTTTTTGAAGATACAATTTTTGATGGAAATCGTCTAAACATTAGCTCGTTTAATTATTATGCGAGTAATTTTACTACCAATGAGTTTCTCGATAAATTTATTTTTGGTGGGGAGATTACGACAGGTATAAAGGATCGTGTGTCGGGTCATCTCGGTCGGAACAATTCGATTGGTGGTGAAGCAGAGCAAAAATTTGAGCATTTTAACGGCGACCTCTTTCCGTTTAAAAAAGATAAATATGGTTTGATCATTTCATTATCTGACAATCATCTGGTTTCGGGAAATGTTAGCAGTGACTTATTCTCTGCCCTCTTTTACGGCAATGCGAATTCCTTAAACGATACTCTCGATTTTGGATTTAGCCATATCTTGTATCAACATTATTTAAAACTAGGGGTCGGTGTCTATGATAAGAGCACATTATCTAGTCTTACAGTGAGCTATGCATCAGGTTCAAGAGGCTTTGAAGGAAGATTAAATAACACGTGGATGAACAGTACACTCGACTCTATCTCTTTTATGTTTCAGGGTGCGGGTTATAGAACCGACTCATCCAAAGGATATTGGGGCTTTCAAGGTTCGGGAATTGCTTTAGATTTGAATTATAATTTCCAATTTGATTCCAGAAAAGGATACAATCAATTGCTTAATTTAAAGATCAGCAATGTGGGACTCATGGCATGGAATGGCAATACCTATCATTATGCTGTCGATTCACTCAATAGCTATAGTGGATTCAATGTGAATGATTTCATCAATCGTGGAGATGCCGAAGCAAAGGTATACAACTTTAACGATACACTAGGAATTAATTCACGACAAGGGAAAAGACTCAGCGCTCTTCCAATCGAATTTTCAATTCAAAAGGTACCGTTAAAACATAGTCTTCAAAAACTTCAATATTTAGCTGGATTCAAAACCATTTTAACTGCTGATTATTTCCCTTATTTTTATGGTGGACTCTATTATATGCCAAGCCCTAACTTCTCGGCTTCAACGCGCGTTTCCTATGGTGGCTTTGGTGGAATTCAATGGGGGTTAAATTTAAATTTATGGCTTAAAAACAAAGTCTATTTTAGTTTGGGTAGCTTTGATCTCATTGGATTAGCTTCAAAAAAATATGGCTTTGGACGCAGTATTAATTTCAGCGCTAATTTTAATTTATAGGATATGAAATTTACGAACACATTCCTTTTATTGATATTCCTTTCACCTTCGTTTTTATCGATAGGTCAGGAAGACATTAACTTTATTCGTACCTATGGAAACACAGGCTACGATTTTGGACGCGATATCAAACAAGATACAGATTCGGGTTATGTTGTCACGGGATCCTCTAGTAGTTTTGGTGTAGATAATACAGAGGCTTTTTTATTAAAACTGAATAATTATGGTGATTTTCAATGGTCTTACAATTATGGAGGAGCCGGAAGTGATTGGGGTCAAGGCTTAGTTGTTACAAATGATTCAACCTATGCAATTGGCGGCTATACTAACAGCACGGGAGCTGGGGGATTTGATTTCTATTTAATTCGAATTGATGCTGACGGAACGCCGGTTTGGGAACAAACATATGGAGGCGAGAATTGGGATCAAGCTTTTGGACTTGTTCAATTGCCTGATAGCGGCTTTGTCTTGGCGGGTGAATCATATAGTTTTAATGGCGGCATTAGAAGCGGATATATTGTACGTACGGACAAAGTTGGAGATGTCGTTTGGGAGACGGTAATTGAAGCGCCGGTAGAAAGTTTCTTTACTGATCTAGCTTTTGATGGAGATTCTTTAGTTTTTTGTGGAGGAATTGGAGATGGCGGAATTGAGACCTTTGATGCCTACGTGTATAAATGTGGTTTGGACGGTGGATTTGGCTGGGACAAACAAATTGGAAGAGAATACAATGACTATTTTAACGCCGTTTATGCGGTGGGTGGTTTTTATAGTTTTGGTGGAGGTCGCGGTTATAATTTTCTAACGGAGGATTTGAATTTATGGATGTATCGCCTAGACGAGACTGGATTAGAAATATTGGATACAATTTATGTTAATGAAAGTCCAAATTTTGATGTCATCCATGACATAGCGATTAGAGATTTTGATCAAGATTATTATTTCGTAGGAGAGACAAGAAGTTACGGCTATTTACTAGATGGTAAGTCGGATATGTTTACAGGAAAGATGAACGTATCGCTTGAACACTTTGCCACAAATATATATGGTGAGGCAGGTGACGACATTGGCCAAGCCATGGATAAAACGCGTGATTTGGGTGTTGTGTTTTTAGCCGACACCAAATTCTTTTCGACAGGTGGAAATAATATTATGGTTGTTAAATTGAATAGATTTTGGACCTACCCCGTGATGTTTGACGAGATTAATTTAAATGATATTACCAATACTTTACCGGAGTATCATGAAATTGATGTGGATGGAATCTATCCCAATCCATTTTCAAGCGAGATTCACTTACCGCTAATTCCTGAAAGTTCATTTACGATCCACTCATTAGAAGGAAAATTATTACACACAGGCGTTTTGGATCAACCAGTAATCAATTTAAGTGAGCTCAGTAATGGAATGTACATTCTAACGCTCTATACTCCAAAAGGTAATTACCAACAACGTCTGATTAAAAACTAGCGATTATTCGATCCGATAAGATGCGATAAATTGTTTTGAGATCTTCATCCTTCAATTGATTGAGATGCTTTTCAATAGTCGCCTTATCCCCTCTTCTCGCCGGTCCCGTCATTGCGATTGCCGGTCCTAACTCCAATGTTTTCTCCATTGTTTCTTTGATAAGTGGATGAAGTAGAGAAATATCTAAACCTGCTTGTTTAAGCAGAAGATCTGATTCTTGCAATAACTGTGTTGTAAAATTACAAGCGAAAACGGCAGCTAAATGAATTTCTCTTCGCTTCGCTGAATCAGCCTTAATCGCAATCTCACTAAGGTACTTTTGACAAAAATTAATTAATCGTTTCTCAAACTCAATTGAATTAGCCTCAATTAAAAACGGTATTGCTTGAATATCTAAAGCGCGTTGCTTAGAAAAAGTTTGCAACGGATATAAAACGCCATACTCCCTATACCCCTTAAATACGTGCATTGAAGCGGATCCTGATGTGTGAACCACAGGAATATCTTTGGACAATTCAGCAGCCACCAATGCAATCGCGTCATCCTTAATTGTCACAATATTTAAATGAACGGCTGGATCAATAGCATTCAGGTCATCTACCGCTCGCGATCCGAATTGATGGGACAAAGCTCGGGCATGAATAAAATCACGCGAGTAAACAGAAGCGATCTCAACCCCGCCTGTGAAAAGTGCTTTGCTTAGGTGTGTTGCCACGTTACCAGCCCCAATCATATTTACGCGAAACTTATTCATAACAGGTATTTAAAACAAAGGTAGGCATATTAAACCGTCCTATTATCAATTTTATCATTCTTAGATCAGTTTTCGTATTGGTCAACGCTACCTATATAGTTTAGGGTTATCGACTCCATTCCGGCGGAATCTTTTTGCGCTATTTATTTTATGTACTCTAGACTAAGATAAACTTTGCACCTGTTATTCCGGCAAAGTGAGTTAAACTTTGTAAATTTGAGATCTAAATGAGATTTTATGCAAGATGTATTTATTATAGATGGAATTCGAACAGCGATTGGAAATTTTGGAGGCGCTTTAGCCCCTGTTAGAACGGACGATTTAGGTGCAATTGTGATGAAAGAATTGATGGCCCGAAATCCGCAAGTGGATCCTTCAGAGATTGAAGACGTAATATTTGGTTGTGCCAATCAAGCCGGAGAAGACAATCGAAATGTTGCGCGCATGAGTTCACTTTTAGCAGGACTACCACATAGTATTGGTGGAGAAACGGTCAATCGATTATGTGCTTCTGGTATGGCTTCAACGATCAATGCCAGTCGCGCGATAAAAGATGGCGCAGGCGACCTATACATTTCAGGTGGAGTCGAAAATATGACCAGAGGACCTTGGGTCATCTCCAAAGTATCAAAGCCTTTCGGGAGAGACGCCCAAATGTTCGATTCAAGTTTTGGTTGGCGATTTATCAATCCAAAGATGAAAGAAATGTATGGTACGGATGGCATGGGAGAAACGGCAGAAAATTTGGTGGAATTATATGGTATTTCTCGTGAAGATCAAGATAAATTTGCCAATTGGAGTCAAATGAAAGCGACAGCTGCTCAAAAAAGTGGACGTTTAGCCGAAGAAATTGTAGCTGTTGAGATTCCTCAGGGAAAAAAACCAGCACTCATTTTTGATCAGGATGAATTTATTCGCCCAACAACAACGTTAGAAATATTGGGCAATTTGAGACCCGCCTTTAAACGTGAAGGCGGATCAGTTACGGCAGGGAATGCTTCCGGATTAAATGACGGGGCGGCAGCTTTGCTATTAGCGGGACAGTCAGCTGTTGAGCGATTAAATTTAAAACCAATGGCTCGAATTGTTTCAGCCGCTGTTGCAGGTGTGGAGCCCCGCATAATGGGAATTGGACCGGTTTACGCCAGTAGAAAAGCATTGGAGCGAGTAGGATTAACCATAGACGACATGGACATTATTGAAATTAACGAAGCCTTTGCAGCGCAAGTGTTAGCGTGTACGCGTGAATTGGGAATAGCAGATGATGATCCGCGTATCAATCCAAATGGCGGAGGAATTGCAATTGGACACCCCCTTGGTATGTCTGGTGCTAGAATTCTGCACACTGCAGCGATTGAATTGCAGAAAACGCATAAAAGATATGCATTAGTTACCATGTGTATCGGGGTTGGACAAGGATATGCAACAATCATTGAACGCGTATAAAAAGGCGTCTCTTTTAATGGCTAAAAAGTTTATTTAATACGTTGTTCCAAAAATAATAACCAGGTCTTTAGGGGAAAATAGGTTTTCTTTTGTAGACAATATGAAGTCGATCCATAGGATAACGTTTCATATCAGGATCATTTTCGAAACTGTTTTTTAAATTATTGAAAATACTCATCTTGCACTGCAAGGTGGGTATTTTTTTTCACGGTCGGTCCGATCACTTCATTCCGTTGCTACCTGATCCTTTCCAACAATTTAAAACCTACATATAAAGAATCAGGTTCAAAAGTTGGGGACAAGATGATCACATTTATTTTCTTTTAACACTTTCTGTTCTTTTTTTCTTGTCAATCTTTCGACTGGCGCTCAAGACAAGTAACGAAGCAAGTGCCTCCGCTATGTCCTTCGCCATAGGCTTCGGCCGTCGGCGAAAGTTACGGCGA
>JALQVX010000173.1 GCA_023263555.1 Crocinitomix sp. | reverse complement strand
CCCATTTCCAATGTCTTTCGCTGCTCCAATACGTCGCATTTTTAAAGGCGGGTATAAGTTTTTCACCACTGCGTTCAATCGCCCCTCCACAATGATCAAAATGAAGATGCGTAAGAATAACATCTGTAATATCACCCACTGAAAAGCCCAATGCTTCAATGCTTTTTTGAAGTGAGTCGTCTCCAAATAAATAATAATAACCGAAGAATTTTTCAGACTGTTTCGTTCCCATTCCGGTGTCCACAAGCATCAGGCGATCACCATCCTCAATGAGCAAGCAACGCATGCTCCATGAACACATATTGTTAGCATCTGCAGGATTTGTTTTTTGCCAAATTGATTTAGGAACTACGCCAAACATAGCACCACCATCTAATTTAAAATTTCCTGTTTCTATCGGGTAAAGTTTCATTTTTATATGCGTTAAAAAGACTGAACTTTCAAAGATGCACAAAATCTACAAAATAGGAGGGGTAGAGGACCGATTAATCTTAAATTTTGTTGGTTCTAATTGATTGTTTAGCGCTGTTCAAAAAAATCTGTTGAAAACTATAATCGGTCTGCATTCAAGCTCATTCTTTTTATCCCGAATTTAGTCTAAAATTCAGAAGAGATGAAAGTTCATTTTATTGCCATTGGGGGAAGTGCTATGCATAATTTAGCGATAGCACTAAAACGAAAGGGAGATATCGTTACTGGTTCGGATGACGAAATTTTTGAACCTTCAAAAAGTCGATTGGCAGTTAATGGAATTTTGCCTTCGAAAATCGGCTGGGATCCTTCTCTGATTTCGGATGAATTGGATGCAATCATCTTGGGAATGCACGCAAGGGTCGATAATCCCGAATTGATGCGTGCGCAAGAATTAGGGTTGAAAATCTATTCTTATCCTGAGTTTATTTTTGAGCAAACAAAAGACAAAAAGCGTATTGTGGTTGGAGGCAGTCATGGAAAAACAACAATCACATCTATGCTCCTTCATGTAATGGATCATTTAGGGATTCGCACTGATTTTTTAGTAGGTGCACTCCTTGAAGGATTTGATTGTATGGTTCAATTATCAGATGCGCCCTATATTGTAATTGAAGGAGATGAATATTTGTCCTCGCCAATTGATCGTCGGCCAAAATTTCATTGGTATGCGCCGCATGTGGCTCTAGTAAGTGGAATCGCTTGGGATCATATCAATGTGTTTCCAACATTTGATAATTACGTCGAACAATTTAAGATTTTTACAGATTGCATTCAGCCAAACGGATGCCTGATCTATTATCAAGGAGACGAATCTATGCAAGGAATAATTGATAATTTAAGAGCTGATATTTGTGCAATCGGATATGATATGCCCGATTTTGAATTAGCGAATGGCATCACGACAATACTGAATGAAGGAGAACGTTTTCCTCTTCAGATATTTGGCGATCATAATTTGCAAAATATGATTGGTGCTAAATTGGTACTCAATCAAATTGGAATTACAGATACGGATTTCTGTCGTGCTATGCAGTCGTTTAAAGGTGCCGCAAAACGATTGGAGCGAATTGCAACTAACTTAACCTGCAATGCCTATAAAGATTTCGCGCACTCACCTTCTAAATTGAAAGCGACAGTTTCGGCCGTGAAGCAGCAATTTCCGAATCGTAAATTAGTGGCGTGTATGGAATTGCATACATTTTCATCTCTAAAGAAAGACTTTTTACCGCAATATGATGGCGCTATGAAAGAGGCGGATCTAGCGCTTGTCTATTATAGTCCAGAAGTTGTTGCGCACAAGAAACTCGACTCAATTTCGAAAGAAATGGTAGCCGAAGCTTTTGGAACGTTGAATGTTAAGGTGTATACAGATTCTGATGCACTGGTAGCAGATTTACGACTAATGACGTGGGAAAATTCAAATCTTTTATTGATGAGTTCAGGAAATTTTCACGGGGTTGATCTCAATGCTTTTGCGCAAGAGCTGATTCATTAAACCCTCAAAATTACCTTTCGAATAACGATCGTTACAAAGAATGAGTAGAAGAGGGAGAACATAAAAAAGACCATTAAATGGAAAAAAGAGGTGAAGAAAGGACCGATAAAATTGGTGGCCTTATCCTCTTCTTGTTCGATAAAATCATTGAAGCTTTTGTTTTCCCATTTAGAGTCAACCGCTTGTAATTCTTGAAAACTTGCCTCGTTCGGATATTGCTTGTGCAAATTATCAATCCGTTGAGCAATGAAACTTTCTTTAATAGAGGTGTCAATTTGGTTGTGATAAACATAAACAAAACCAGTGATCACAAGTGCAAAGACGATTCCTGACTGCATGGCAACTTTAAAATCTTCCAATGCATTGACCACTTCGTAATTCTTTTCTTTTTTCGTTAGAAAGAGCCCTGTAAAAATAGCTCCCAATAAGAGGAGAAGGCTGAGTAATTCACCAATTAAAAAAAAGTCGATTGAACGTCCCATGAGAAACGCAGCAAGTACGATAATAATCCAAATGAGCGAAAAAAATACGCCAGCTTTTACAGATGTCTTCATTGCAGTTCAAAACGGACCTAATCAATACTTGCCTAAAATAAGTACTGCCAATGTCTCAATAATAGATTTCAAAGTTAAGAAAAAGAAAGAAGTTCCCTCCTTGATATAGAAGGAATTCTTAGGATTATGCTGCCGTTTCTGGAGCTGGAGGCATTCCTAGTTTTTTCAGCATTCGTCCGTGACTTCTAATAGCACTGAAAAAGGTAGGTTCAGAATAATAAGGGATACCATATTCCTCTGCGGTGCTCTTTACAATTTTTGATAATGTCTTGTAATGAACGTGACAGATATTTGGAAACAAATGATGCTCAACTTGGTAATTTAGACCTCCAACAAGCCAATATAAGATTCGACTTTTAGGTGCAAAATTTGAAGTTGTTTCCAACTGATGAATCGCCCAATTGTTTTCGATCGTTAAATCTCTATCGGGCTCAGGGAAAGCTGTTTCAGGAACAACGTGTGCCGGTTGAAAGACAATTGCAAGAATGAACCCAGCAATCAATTGCATCATGATGATGAAAAGCAGTGTCGCCCACCATGCTATGTCAATGAATATGATTGGAATCACAATTACATAGAGATAGAAGAATAATTTGGTAGCAACCAATTCAAACATAAGTTTGCCAAATTTAGCGTTCTCTGTTTTCGTCAAATCCATTTTTTTGTAACGGAACAATTGCTGAAAATCTTTTGTAGTCATCCACATCACCGTCATAAGACTGTAAAAGAACCATGCGTAGATGAATTGGAATCGGTGAGCAGGAATATATTTATCTCTCGGAGAAAAACGCAATAAAGGCACGGCAGGAGATACATCTTCGTCGTATCCGTGGATATTTGTATACGTGTGGTGCAAAATATTATGTTGTATCTTCCAAGTCGGTGCATAGCCACCTACTAAGTTGATGATACGACCAATGATGAAATTAACGCGATCGTTTTTCGAATACGCCCCATGGTTGGCATCATGCATGATTGATAATCCAATACCTGCAATACCCAATCCCATGATAAACCATGATAAGGCAATGAGCCAGATATTCGTGACTACACCAAAAATCATCAAGAAATAAGGCGTGAAATATAAAGATATCATGAAAACCGTTTTGATTTTCATATTTGCATTGGCGTGTTTAGAAATGTTATTGTCCTTAAAATAAGCTCGCACTCTTTTCTTTAGCGTTGAGTTGAAATCTCGGCCGATAACGTGAGAGAATTTGATCGGTTTTAACGCATTTGTGTTGTTTTCCATAGCTAGCAATTAAGTTGCTTGTATTGTGCAAAGATAGTGTTTTAATAACGCTAAGTCTGCATTTAAAGTGTAATTATGAACAAGTTTCTTTTAAATCCTCTAGCATAACTGTTTGATTTATGAGGGTTTATTACGCCTTCATTGTTGGTTTGCCTAGGTTGTAGAGCATTTTTGAATGGCTTCTTACCGCACTCATAAACGTAGGTTCTGAGTAATACGGTAATCCAAATTCATGTGCAGTTTCTTTCACTATTTTTGATAGTTTTCGATAGTGAACGTGACAAATATTCGGGAAAAGGTGATGCTCAACTTGATAATTCAGTCCACCTATGAACCATTGAAATATTCTACTTTTCGGACCAAAATTAGACGTCGTTTGTAATTGATGAATCGCCCAACTGTTCTCCATTTTATTGTCCGAAGTAGGCTGAGGAAAGGCCGTTTCTGGCACGACATGCGCCAAGATAAAGACTACGGCTAAGGTAAATCCAGCAATCAATTGTTTCAATAAGAAAAGCAAAAGTATGCCCCACCAGGGAATGTCTAAAAAGAGGATAGGAAGCACGATCATATAGGTGTAATAAATCACCTTAGAAACGAGTAACTCAACAAATAAGGCTCTGAATTTTTCATTTTCATTCCGCGTAAGGCCCATTTTCTTGTATCGAAATAAGGATTGCCAATCTTTGATCGTCACCCATGACACGGTCATTAAACTGTAAAAGAACCATGCGTATAAAAATTGAAAGCGGTGAATCGGCTTGTATTTGTCATGCGGAGTAAAACGGATGATCGGAACCGGTGGATCAACATCCTCATCAAAATGTTGAATGTTAGTATACGTATGATGCAATACATTGTGTTGTATTTTCCAAGTTGGTGCATAAGCGCCTACAAGGTTAACCAATCTTCCTAAAAAGTAATTGACTTTATCGTTTTTTGAGTAAGCACCGTGATTAGCGTCATGGATGACGGACATTCCAATTCCTGCCATACCAAATCCCATGAGTGCCCAGCACATAGCAATAAGCCAAAGATTTGTGAATACCCCCGACATCATTAATATATACGGCGCAAAATAAAGGGTTACCATAAAAACCGTTTTGATTTTCATGTTCGCATTGGCGTATTTAGAGATGTTATTGTCTTTAAAATAAGCACGAACACGTTTCTTAAGTGTTGCATTAAAATCGGCACCAATCGTGGTCGAAAATTTTAACGGTTCAAATACTGAACTACTTTTTGAAGTGATAGTTTCGTCTTGCATGGTATGTAAAGATACAAAATTTCCGATTAATTTTTAGTGACAATTTATACATATCACGTCATTATACCGTAAAGAAGGTAGAAAGGATTCCAAGAATAAAGGTGCAAATTTGAAACTATTTCTTTCCTTTTTGACGCTCAGCTTGCAATTTTTGAGCTTCTTCAAGGCGTTGTTGAAATTTAGATTTCCCTTTTTTCTTCGTTGGATTTGCACGATTTGCTTCAATTTTAGCAATGATTTTATCTTCATCCAACATGAATTTTTTGATCGCCCACATAATTCCAATGGTCATCAATGTTGAGATGAAATAATAATAACTCAAACCTGAAGAATAGCTGTTGAAGAAGAAGATCATCAAGAACGGGAAGATGTACATGATGTATTTCATGTTCGGCATTCCTTCCATTGTCGGTTGTTGCATATTGTTACTATTGTAATGCGTATACAAAAGTGTTGTACCTGCCATTAATAGGGTAAATAAACTGACGTGGTCCCCATAAAACGGTATATCGAAGCCTAAGTTTAAAATCGAATCGTAAGACGAAAGATCTTCTGCCCATAAGAAATTCTTTTGACGCAACGACAATTCTGCCGGGAAGAGACGGAAAATTGCGAATAAAATCGGCATTTGAATCAGCATTGGAACACAACCCGCCATTGGACTGACGCCTGTCTCGCGATACAGCGCCATGGTTTCCTGTTGTTTCTTCATGGCATCTTCCTTTTTAGGGAACTTTTTGGCCAATTTTTCAATTTCAGGACGAAGAACCTTCATCATTGCTGATGATTTGTACATCTTGTAGTTAACAGGACTTAAAATCATCTTAACAAACAAAGTCAACAAGAAGATCGCAATTCCCGCTCCGAGTCCCCATGTCATTAACCAGCCAAAGATTGGACGCATAGCCCAGACGTTAATCCATCTGAATAGCCCCCATCCTAAATCAACGATATCTTCTGACCCGTTTTCATAGGTTGCTAATAAATCATAGTCATTCGGTCCAAAATACCATTCGAGCGCAACGGTATTGTTAATATTTGTGATGCCTAAATCGAGGTTCGCTTTGTATTCTTTAATGTATGTCGTGTCCTCTTCTGGTAAATTTAAGATCTCTATTTTTGAATCTGAAGAAGCTTTAAATCCTGCCTTGTTCATTAAAATAGCTGCAAAGTAGCTTTGTTTAAAGGCTACCCATTGCGTTGTTTCTTCGATAATCTCTTCATCATCTCCTCCAATGCTCAAATAGTCATAAGAACCTTCGGCGTATTTGAAAAACACGGTACTTACACGTTGTTCAGATGGAAGGTGTTTTTCTGTCGATAATAATTTAAAATCGGCCAAGAAATTAATATCCTTCGCATCTTTTTCAGAGAATCCTTCAAAGGCAATATCGAAATCAACATCATATTTGCCATCCTCAAGCGTATATGTATAAATTACCTTTTTACCCGTAGGGTTGAGCATGGTTACTTGCGCTGATTTGTCTGATTTTTTCGTGATCTCAAAATCATAATTCAAAGCATTTTTCTTTTTCTCATTGTCAAAGAATTCAACACCGTAAGTTGAGGTTTTGTCAAACAATTGAAGTGGTGCCTCTTTTTCGTCAACATAATCCGTGTAAGTTCTAAACTCTTTTAAGAAAGCATTTACGATACGACCACCTTTTGTCGAGATATCAATCGCAATCAAATCATTTTCAAGGCGAATAATTTCTTCTGGTTGTGCAATGATTTTTTCAATCGGTTCAACGAGCGGTTTTGGAGCAATGAAAGTGTCCAGTTTTGTAACTGTATCTTGAAACTGCAATTCCCCAACATTATTGGTTAATTGTTTTCCTTCATCGTTTAAAACAGGAATGAGGTGAGAAATTTCTTCTTCGGCCACCAATGTTTCAACATCAATTGCGTTCGCTGTATTCGCAGTGTCGATAACTGTACGTGTGCTATCCGTTGTCGTTGAAGCTGAAGTTGCAGGTGTTGGTGTATTGCTGCTGTTGAAATAAGCGAAGACTAAAAGTATTCCTCCAATGATCAGTAATCCTAAGATCGATTTTCTATCCATTCTAATATAATTTGAGCCTAAGGTTAGTTAGGTGGGTGCAAAATTAGCATTTATTCTCTTTTTTGCACCAAAACTGACCACTTATTAACGGTCTACGTCCCGTAGACGACTTAGATCAGTTGATATTTTAAATTATGATTTTTTATTTTCCATGCACGCGTTCAC
>JALQVX010000116.1 GCA_023263555.1 Crocinitomix sp. | reverse complement strand
CATAGCCATCTCTAATCGCATCCTGAGCATTTCCTACTTTCTTCGCATCTCCAATTACGTAAACCGGCATCTTTTCCTTTAACTCCTTCTCTAGGGGATTATAGCTGGTCATACTGGTGGAAACGACAATGACATCTATATCATCAAAAGTCCAGGTGTTCCTGATAAGGTAGACTTGGTTAAAAAAGCAAAAACGCTGCAAATTCCTGTCATTAGTGAAATCGAATTTGCAGGAAGATATACGCATAAAAAAACGATTTGCATTACCGGTAGCAATGGCAAAACAACGACTACTTTATGGATTCACCACATCCTTAAAAATGCAGGGTTGAATGCCGTCACTGCTGGAAATATAGGCGAATCATTCGCACGACAAGTGGTGGAAGATCTACCTGATGTTTATGTGATCGAATTGAGTTCTTTCCAATTGGATGGAATGTATGAATTCAGAGCGGATATCGCCATTCTGCTGAATATTACCCCTGATCACCTGGATCGGTACAATTATGAAATGCAAAACTATGTGAATTCGAAATTCCGAATCACACAAAATTTAACTGAAAACGACTGGCTCATCTATAATGCGGATGATCCTATCATTGAAAAAGAAATGGCCGAACGGACCATTTTAGCAAAGCTTGCTCCATTCTCTATCGAAAAAGAAGAGGGAATGACCGCATATATAAACAACGACCAAATAATTTTTAATCTAAAACCAAGCGTAACTATGTCAATTCACGATTTATCCCTCAAAGGAAAGCACAATGTCCAAAATTCAATGGCTTCTGGTATTGCTGCTAAAATCCTTGAAATCAGAAAAGAAAATATCCGAGAAAGCCTTTCGGATTTTAAAAATGTTGAACACCGTCTAGAATTTGTTGCGAAAGTCAACGGAATCGAATTTATCAATGATTCTAAAGCAACGAATGTTAATTCGGCATGGTTCGCACTAGAAAGTATGTCTAACCCAACGGTATGGATTGTTGGTGGTGTTGATAAAGGGAACGATTACGATACCCTTCTTCCATTGGTGAAAGACAAAGTGAAAGCAATCGTTTGTCTCGGTACAGACAATGCGAAAATTATTGACAGTTTTGGCAGTCATGTTGAAATGATCGGTGAAGCTAAATCAGCAATGGAAGCTGTTGCAATGTCTTATCGCTTTGCAAAAAATGGTGATACCGTTTTGTTGTCGCCTGCCTGCGCAAGTTTCGATTTGTTCGAAAGCTACGAAGATCGTGGTAAACAATTTAAATTTTGTGTAAGAGGACTTTAGTATAGGGTATAGAGTACAAAGTACTAATCACTAATCACTAATCACCAGTCACTAATCACTAGTCACCAATCACTAAACAATACGAAAACCTTTTTTAAATATCTAGGAGGAGACAAAAATGTCTGGGTAATTTCACTCTTATTGGGCATTATTTCCATTGTTTCGGTCTTTAGCTTCATACCAATTTTGGTGAAGGTGAAAGGCTTGAGCTATTCCTATTTATTTTTTAAACATACCTTACTTTTACTGCTTGGCTTTGTCATCATGTTTGGTGTGCATAAAGTTCCCAATAAGGTTTTCTCGAAGCTTTCGAAAGTGCTTTTTTATACAGGCATTGTTTTATTGGTTTTAACAATGTTTGTAGGGGAAAGTGTGAACGGGGCGGATCGTTGGTTGAAGATTCCTTTTGTGCCCTTTTCATTTCAAACCTCTGATTTTGCAAAGCTTGCGCTCATCATTTATCTTGCACGCCAATTGGTGAAAAGAAAGGATGAATTCCACGATTTTAAAATTGTCGGTCGTTATATATTACTCCCTATTGGGTTAACCATCTTTTTGATTCTCCCCTCCAACTTGTCAACAGCAATCTTGGTGGGAATGATCGCTTTTGTAATGCTTGTTTTGGCGAAGTTTCCATGGAAGTGGATTACTTTATCCATTGGCGGTGCCGCAGCCTTGTTTATGTTGCTTTTAACTTTTGCTAAATTTCAACCGGATGTTTTACCACGGGTTGAAACTTGGCGTTTGCGTATTGTGCGCATGTTTAGTGATGAGTCGACATTGGATCCTAGTGAGAATATGCAAATCAATAATGCCCTCACGGCAATAAAAAATGGAGCCTTTACTTATAAGAATGGGGCTTTGCATGGACCTGAATTGCCAGGGAATGGGGTCTTGAAGCATTGGATTCCTGAAGCTTATGCCGATTTCTATTTCGCTGCATTAGTTGAGGAAGGTGGCTTGCCGACGGCGATCTTTATCATCATGCTCTATATGTGGCTCTTTTTTAGATTTATTAAGATTGCGCTTGCGGCCAATAATCCATTTGCCACCTACGTCGTATTAGGTATTGCTATCATGGTCGTCAGTCAAGCTCTAATTAATATGATGGTGAGCACAAAGTTGATGCCAGTAACTGGTCAAAACATGCCCTTGTTGAGTATGGGAGGCACATCTGCTTGGTTTACTTGTATTGCTTTTGGAATTATTTTGGGAATCAGTCGAGAGGATCGTAAAACAAATGCAGTGGAAACGCCGCTACCTAGCGAAACAAATGGATAAGGCTATGGAAACGAAAAAAATTATAATCAGTGGAGGTGGAACAGGAGGACATATCTTTCCGGCCATTGCTATTGCCGATACGATTAAACGAAAATATCCAAACGCGGAAATTTTATTTGTCGGTGCGGAAGGTAAAATGGAAATGGAAAAAGTGCCAAAGGCCGGCTATGAAATTGTGGGCCTACCAATTCGTGGTATTCAACGCAAGTTGACCCTTAAAAATTTGGCCGTTCCTTTTAAATTAATCGCTAGCTTGCTCATGGCTAAACGATTGGTTAAACAAATGAAACCCGACATTGCAATTGGTGTGGGTGGCTATGCAAGCGCGGCGACTTTGCGTGTGGCATCTGGTCAAAAAGTACCAACGCTTATTCAAGAGCAAAATTCATATCCCGGCATTACCAATAAATGGTTGGCGAAACGCGCAAACGCAATTTGTGTGGCTTATGAAAATTTGGATCGCTTTTTTCCAAAAGAAAAAATTGTAATAACAGGGAACCCTGTTCGAAACGAAATGGTGCAGATCGAAGGTAAGAGAGAAGAAGCGTTCTCGTTTTTTAACCTCGATCCTTCAAAAAAAACAATCCTAATTATTGGCGGTAGTTTAGGGGCTAGAACCTTAAATTCGAGTATTAAAAAAGACCTGCAAAAATTGATTGATGAAGATGTGCAAGTTATTTGGCAATGTGGTAAAATGTACCTCAATTCTTTAAAAAATGACTTGGGTGAATTGGCAAATTCGAACTTGGTGTATTTGTCTGATTTCATCTTTAAAATGGATTTGGCGTATGCAGCAGCAGATTTAATTATTTCGCGTGCGGGTGCCATCTCAGTGTCTGAAGTTTGTTTGGTAGGTAAACCTGTGATATTGGTGCCTTCGCCAAATGTGTCGGAAGATCATCAAACAAAAAATGCCATGGCCTTGGTGTCCAAAAATGCAGCTGTTTTAGTAAAAGATGTGGACGCCGTTGAGCAATTGGTGGATAAGGTATTAATGACTTTGGCGGATGAAGCGCAATGTGCGCAACTGTCAAAAGAGATAAAGAAATTAGCGATTGCAGATGCGGCTGATCGCATCTTGGTAGAAATTGAAAAATTGTGGGGTTAATACCTCCTTAAAAATTAGGACGTTGGATTTTAAGGCAATTAATAGGGTACATTTTGCAGGAATCGGTGGAATCGGAATGAGTGCGCTTGCGCGTTATTTTAACGATCAAGGGAAAGTCGTTTCGGGTTACGATAAAACGGAAACGGTACTGACTAAAAAATTGGTTGCCGAAGGGATTGATGTGCATTATGAGGATTGGGGGAATGCGATTTTAGATAAATTAGAGAAGCAAAATACGCTTGTTGTTTATACTCCTGCCATTCCCGCTCAATTTCAAGAATTAATTGCACTACAAGAGAATGATTATTACGTAATCAAACGGGCGAAAGCCTTGGGAATTATCTCGGCCGAATTTGAAACTTTTGCGGTGGCAGGGACGCATGGTAAAACAACAACTTGCGCGATCTTAGCGCATACGCTTTTTCAAACGGAAGAGAAATGTAATGCTTTTATTGGCGGAATTACATCTAATTATAATTCCAATTGTATCCTCGATCCTAAAGCGACAAGGGTAGTGGTGGAAGCGGATGAATTTGACCGTTCCTTTTTGCAGTTAAAACCGAATTTTGCGATTGTCACCACTATGGATTCGGATCATCTCGATATCTATGGAGATAGCGCGCATTTGGAGCAGTCGTTCAATGATTTTATCAACCTCGTGAGTGATGGGGGAATCGTTATGCTGCAGGCAGACTTGAATGTGAGCAATTTTGCCATCAAATCAAACCTCAAGGTTGCAACCTATGGTTTTTCTGATCATGCCGATTGGAAAGGGGAGAACTTGCATTATGAAGACGGCCGGTTCTTTATGGATATTCGTCATGGAGACTTGTTTTTTAGTGCGGTTGAACTAGGTTTGCCGGGAAAACACAATGCTGAAAATGCCTTGGCTGTTTTTGCGTTAACGGTTCAAATCGGAATTTCAGAGGAACTTATTCGGCAAGCGTTTAAGTCGTTTAGTGGCGTAAAAAGAAGGTTTGATTTCCACATTCGCAGGGATGATTTGGTTGTCATTGATGATTATGCGCATCACCCAACTGAAATAACGGCTTTTTTAACCTCGCTTCGACAAATTTATCCGCAGCGAAAGATTACAACGGTTTTTCAACCGCACCTCTTTAGCCGCACGCGCGATTTTATGTTGGAGTTTTCTCAAGCCTTAGCGTTGACGGATGAATTATTTCTTTTGCCGATCTATCCAGCACGCGAATTACCAATGCCTGGGATTACAAGTGAAGTTTTACTCGAAAAAATTCCATTGCTTGCAAAAAAAATGAGTTCGAAAGAAAGCATTGTAAAGGACTTAAAATCGGCTCCGAAAGACTTAATTGTAATTGTTGGAGCAGGCGATATTGATACCTGTGTTCAACCAATCGTAGAAGCGTATTCACTATGAAATTGTGGTTGAAAAATACCTTGTGGGTGATCGGTATTCTTACCGTTCTCGTATTAATGCGGCTGGTTGATGGGGCGCAATCTGCTCAAATTATGGGATTACCACAAGTGGATATTCAACTCTATGAGGATATGATGTTTTTGTCAGAGGATGATATTCTTAACCGTTTGAAAGATAAAGGTCTAGTAGGTGTGGATAAGACTTATTCAGCCATTGATTTGGCAGCTATTGAAGATTATTTAGCGAGTTTGCCTGAGATTAAAACGGTTCAAGCTTATGCGTATTTAGGGGATGAATGGCGAATCGACATCACCTTGCGTCAACCGATTGCACGTCTTTTTAACACGGATGGATCCAGTTGTTATTTGGATCGCGACGGAACATTAATGCCCCTCTCTTCGAATTATACAGCCCATGTATTGGCGGTCACAGGGAATATTAATGAAACCGATTATTCGAAGGTTGTCAACAACATAATGAACAATGATAGTTTGAAAACTATTGAAATCTTGGATGATTTGTATCTTTTATCAAGCTATGTTTGTTCAGATGATTTCCTCTCTGCTCAATTTACGCAGGTTTATATTAATACCTACAACGAATTTGAGCTCATACCGAGAGTCGGAAATCACCGCATTTTGTTTGGAGATGCTACCAATATTGCGGGTAAATTTAAAAAATTAGAAATCTTCTATAACGAAGGTATCAGCAGAGCAGGGTGGGAGAATTACGATACGATTAATGTCATGTACAAAAGTCAAGTCGTGTGTTCTTGGAAATAGAAAAGATTTAAAGATATTAGATCAAAGACGTAAGACAAAAGATTAAAGACAAAAGATCAAAGACTCAAAGCGAAACAAGTCAACTCGCAGTCTTATGTCTAACATCTAAGAGCGGAGCGATCTTATGTCTAAAAAAAAATAAATATGTCAGAAATTGTTGTAGGATTAGATATAGGCACAACGAAGATTGCTTGTATTGTTGGCAGAAAAACGGAACACAATAAAATCGAGATCTTGTCTATGGGCAAGTCGGAGAGTGTTGGTGTAACGCGTGGCGTTGTGTCAAATATTGAAAAAACTGTGCAGTCGATTCGTGCGGCTGTTGAAGAAGCACAATCACGTGTGGATGGTGAATTGGTGGTGCGTGTCGTAAATGTCGGTATCGCTGGGCAGCATATCAATAGTT
>JALQVX010000064.1 GCA_023263555.1 Crocinitomix sp. | reverse complement strand
ATGGAAAAACCTATTTCGAAATTCACGACTATGAAAAACTAAAAGTAATTTTTGGAGATTTGCTACGCGAAATTCAGCGCATAAAATCAGAAGGCGATTATGAAGCGGGGAAAAACTTGGTTGAGAATTACGGTGTAAAGGTAGACACTGATCTTCACGCTCAAGTATTGGAGAGAAGCGAAGCCTTGAATATTCCTCCATACAATGGTTTTGTAAACCCGATCTTAACGCCTGTTATGGATGCTGATGGAAATATCACTGACATCACTATATCTCAGCCGGCAAGTTTTGAAGAGCAAATGCTTTATTATGCTGAGCGTTATGGATTCTTAGCGAAAAAATAAGAACCTTTATAAAATTAAAAAAGCGTCTTAGCCGAGCTGAGACGCTTTTTTAATGTCGTATGCCAAACGGATCAGGCTCAAAAGTCGGGGTTAAGCTCATCACATTTATTTTCTTTTAACACTGTTCTTTTTTTCTTGTCAATCTTTCGACTGGCGCTCAAGACAAGCAACGAACCAAGTGCCTCCGCTATGTCCTTCGCCATAGGCTTCGGCCGTCGGCGAAAGTTACGGCGACACGCGGAAAAACGACCTCTGGCAGAGCCTGCGCATTGAAGCCCGCATACAACCCGAATTATGCATTAGAAAATCTATTCCAGCTTCAAACCATTTCAAAATCAATCGCTATGCTGTTCTTAGTTCAGTCACCATAGCTGGGGCTATGCTTCTTTCACTAAAAACTTGATTTTTTTATGTTTTGAACCTTCATAACGAAGTTCTAATGCATAACTCGGGTTACAACTTGCAATCTCACTCACAAAGTCTAAGTTCGGTCTCGGCTAAGCCGAGATCTCTCTAACCCTTCATTAGCGTTATTACGGCGTTATAAATGAATGGCGTTGAACTTTTTTGCAAAGGATAATAGTAGTAGGTTAGTCCATAATCTACTTCTTAAAGTAAATGAAAGGAAAAATTATTAAGGAATTAAATAACACAAATTTTCTCTCCTATAAAAATGTACAACTAATCCCAATTTAGAGATGTTCTATATGTGATCCTTTTCTTCAAACTTGCTAAAACTTGTTTAAATCCCAAACTTTTATACTTGATCCTGCCAAACCTTAATTTAGCGATCCAAGGAATTCATATACCGATACCATTTCGCCGCATTGGCTTCATGTTGAGCATTGGTTACTGCAAAATTATGCAAGCCATATTTACCGTCTTCAGGTGGAGCAGCACACATAAATATATAATTGTGTTTTTCGGCATTTAAAACGGCATCCATTGCTTTTTTAGAAGCCATGCGAATAGGACCAGGAGGCAAACCTTTGTACAAATAGGTATTGTAGGGACAATCGCGCTGCATGTGAATTTTGAGCAAACGATTCACTCCTTCTAATTCATCCCCCCAACAAAATTTTGCTGTAGGATCAGATTGCAAAGGCGTTCCTGTTCTTAATCGATTCAAATACAATCCTGCAATTGTCGTCCATTCTTCACTATGCGCACTTTGCTCCGCCTCTACTATTGACGCCAAGGTTGCAACATCTGATTGTTTGAGGTTATAACTTCCCGCTTTTTCTTTGCGTTCATCTGTCCAAAATTTCTTGTATTCATCCGCCATGCGTTGCACAAATTCTTCGGCCGACATATCCCACTCGCCTACTTCATAGGTATCAGGTAAAAAGAGGGCGCTAATCGTTTCATTTCTGAAGCCATATTTTTCAATCGTTTTGGGATCCATAATATAGGATACAATTTGGGTTGAATCCGCTTCGATATAGGGCGCGACTTTGCCGGCCATATCTTCGATATCCGCACAATTATTAAAGGTAATACGCACATCCTTCAACTCTTGATTTCCATTTTTTAAAGCATAGATCAAATTCTTATTCTTCATGCCTTTTGTCATCAAATATTTGCCAGGTTCTACCTTATCCTCAGTAAAATCAAGTTTTGAAGCAAAGGAGATGAAATCAGCTGCATCCATTATCGCTTCTGAATCTAATAACAGCGAAATATCTTCTAAAGAACTTCCAGTAGGAATAAAAACGAGCTTTTCACTTTTTTCCAATTTAATGGTTGAAAAATGTAAATCATAATAGGGTTTACCCAGAAGATAACTGCCGATACCAGCAACTACTAAAAGAATGAGGACAATTATTTTTTTCATACACGTTTCAATTTTTCATGATCAGTTTCGCTATACCGCCAATAATTTTTGGTACAGATATTCATCCACCCAAGCACCTTTATCGTTGAACCAATTTTTACGGCAACCTATTTCTTGATACCCTGCTTTGCTGAACAAAGCCTTGCTGGCTGAATTATCTCCCATGATACTGCAGTATAGATTGCGCACTCCCAAACCGTTTAAGGCATAATTGGATAAAATTTGTAGTGCAGCAAACGCATAACCTGTTTGACGAAATTTGCGATCAATTAAAATTCCTACACCGACGCGCTGATGAATAGGTTCATAGTCAAAAAGATCAATACTTCCAATGACTTGATTCGTTGAATTCAAACAAATCATAAATCGAATTTGGCGGGTTTCAAAGATATCTTGAGCAGTGTTTACATATTGTTCAATAAGATGTCTGGAAAAAGGTACACGTGTATCACTGACACGCCAATTATCAGAATCGTTTTCCCACTCCAATAATTGATCGGCATCACTGGGTTCGAGCGTGCGCAAGTATATTTCAGTCCCTCTTAGCATATTTTTCGTTGAGACTTTCAATGTACGAAAAAATCGCTTCTTTGGAATAGGTGGAAAGTTCAAAATCATTGGATTGATTCACTAAATCATCCATATTCAACTGATAAAACGCACCAATCAGATCTTGCCCCAGTAATTCAGGAATTAACTCAAAAACAAAATTTGCGCTCGAATTGGGGAGTAAAGCTTCTCGAATCGGCAATAAACAGGTTATTTCATCTGTATTTGCTTTTTGATAACGCTTAAAAATAGTCGATAATTCAAGCGGTTCAACCCTTAATTCTGCAATTAGAACTGATTTTCCAGAACGTTGCAGAAATTTCAAATAAGGCTGAACAGGTTCATCAAAGACCGATTTTTTGTGTGTCAAAGAATAATAGGCGTTTTTGCTAACGAGTACCAAATGCGGAATTTCTTGTGGAGAAATTAGCATCAAATAAGTTGATTCAGGATTAACCTCATCCCACTTTTTAATTCCACTAATCCACATCTTCTAATTCTCCTTTAAAGACAAATTCAGCTGGTCCTTCGAGCCAAATCTGTTCGAAATAACCCGCCTTTTCTGTTTTTTTAAAATGTATTTTAAGTGCTCCGCCCTGCGCATCTACCTTAACCACACCTTGGTTGATTGAAGATCTTGCTGCATAACTTAAGCCGCAGGCTGTCGCTCCTGTGCCGCAAGCTAAAGTTTCATCCTCCACCCCTCTTTCGTAGGTTCGTATAGCTATATGATCGGCTCCGAGAACAGTGATTAAATTGACATTTGTTCCTGCCGGTTTAAACTCTTCAGAATATCGAATCTTTCGACCAAATTCAAGCACATCTTTTTCGTTACCTTCGGATTGATATGAAATATAATGGGGCGAACCTGTATTTATAAATTCGTCCTGACCATATGCTTTAATTCCTCCAACTTGACGCATCCCCACCTTTACTTCTTCCCCCACCCATTCTGCTGTATGCAAGCCATCTATCGCTTCAAACGAAAGTTGTACTTTATCAATTCCAACAAAACGAGCAAAAGCAACCGCACAACGTGAGCCGTTTCCACAAAAACTTTGACTGCCATCTGGATTGTAAAAATCCATCTTAAAATCACTGATATCACTATTTTCTAAAAAGATCAATCCATCAGAGCCTATTCCGAATCGTCGGTCACACCATTTCTGAACAAAAGTTACTTTATCTCCACGAAATAAACCATTGCGATTATCAATGAGAATGAAATCATTCCCAGCACCTTGATATTTGTAAAAATTAATCATTTAGAACGTCAGCGCGATTCGCAGATTTGAATGGTAGGAATTCACTTGTTTCTTTGAGGATATAAAACAGTTCTTTCGTCGCCAAGTAGTGATGCACACCTTTATGGTAAATTGTATATTTAAATTGCTCAGATAAACCGTATAAAACCAAAGTATTACGAGAAAGTTTATACCCTGAATAACCCAGAGGTGATTCCCAAAATTGGATGGTAATTTCTGTTGGCCGATTTTCTTTTATTCCCAATAAATCTTTAATGACTGAATCTTTTTCGACAGCCTCTTCCAAATAGACGATTGGCACACGACGAGAAGAAATCATTCGATCTCTTTTGATGTTTAATTCTTCCTCAGCGGTTGTGTCTCTCGGTAAAATTCGCTCTGTTAGCGTATCTAATTCTTCCTCCCAATCACCAAGTGTATCTTCGTCTATCTCCAAGAGAAGCGTATCTTCCATTTCTAAAACAGACTCAACAGGTTTATCTTTCGGCTTATTTCTAGGCGTCTCATCTTCAGCCTCTACATAAAAATCAGTCGTATCCGACTCGTCTGTATAAGGCGAATCTGCTTGACGTGCGCCAACAAAATAGCCAATCAACAATCCGACCACTAGTAAACCTAAAAAAGCTAAATATTTCATAACCTAAACCTGCGCAAAGGTAAAAGTTATTTTATAAAAAGATCGAATAGCTTCACAAGTTTTACAACTAAGTTGATTAAAACCTCTATCAGCTTTAAAAAGCTGTAAAACAAGAAGATTGCCCTAGAAAGCCTTTTATTGAATCTTTGCAAAT
>JALQVX010000045.1 GCA_023263555.1 Crocinitomix sp. | reverse complement strand
ACCTGGGCCTTCAATAAAAAATAATAGTGGAATAACAAGGTAAAGATGGAGAGCATGGTTTAAACAGAAGCAAAGACATTATACAACGGCACCGAATTACAGACTTATTAACAAGTTATTTTTAGGAATATTCCCGTTGAGTATGATTTTGATGCTTTTAAGTTTTGTTATGTTGGTCATTAATTATGACTGGTGGTTGTTTGCAACTGCAATTCTTGTTTTGAGGATGGGCCTTTATTGGTTAATTAATGGATTGTTATTTAAGAAATTTAAATCGAACGATCTAATTATTTTTTATCCCCTTTATGAGATCATGCATTTCTTTCTAATGCCATTTGTGTATTATTCAGCCGAACCAACAGAACAGCGTAAATGGTAGAAAATAACAATTTATCGGATAAAGGAAAACGAGATCTCGCCTTGGTAGAGAAAGCTTTAAACGGTGATCAAATGGCTTATGGTAAATTGATGGAAATGTACCGCGAGTCGATCTACTTCATGATGATCAAAATGGTTCGCACCGAAGATGATGCAGAAGATTTAACTATTGAAGCGTTCGGAAAAGCCTTCAATCGATTACATCAATATTCACCAAGTTATGCATTCAGTACTTGGCTATTCAAAATTGCTTCCAATAATGCGATAGATTTTATCCGAAAAAAACGGATTAAAGTGACATCAATGGATACGGCCTACACCAATGATGATGGTGAAACAGTTGGGATTGACATTCGCAGTTCTGAAAATAATCCTGAACAAGAAACAATTCAATCGGAAAAGATCGTATTGATGCGAGAAATCGTTAAAAAATTAAAACCGCGATACCGTGATTTGATAGAAAAACGGTACTTTCAGGAGTTATCATATGAAGAAATAGCAGTTGAAATGGATTTGCCATTGGGCACCGTGAAAGCCCAACTATTTCGCGCGCGCGCCTTTTTGGCTGACATGATTAGTAATACACGCGACACAATATGATCTCCGTTGATTTGATCTATCGTTATTTTCCAGATTTGACCTTGACACAAAAAAGTCAATTCGAAGCTTTATATGACGTGTATAAAACGTGGAATGATCAAATTAATGTGGTGAGCCGCAAAGATTTTGAATTTTTCTATGAGCGACATGTTTTACATTCACTCGGTATTGCTAAAATGATCGATTTTAAACCCGGTACACATGTTTTGGATGTTGGAACCGGAGGTGGTTTTCCCGGCATTCCTTTAGCGATTCTCTTTCCTGATGTGAATTTTCATCTAGTTGATTCGATTGGTAAGAAAATCAAAGTCGTAAAAGGGGTGAAAGAGGAGTTGGGATTGAAAAATGTAAGAGGCGAACAAAAGAGGGCTGACGAATTGAAATTAAAGTATGACTTTGTGGTGAGTCGAGCTGTAACGCAAATTGATAATTTTCTTCCTTGGGTGTCCAATAAATTTTTTACGAAACAAAAGAATGCTTATCCAAATGGGATTTTTTATCTCAAAGGCGGTGATTTATCTGAAGAATTCGCAAATGTAACGCAACACCACGAAGAACTTGATTTGGCAACTTGTTTTAAGGAAGAGTTTTTTGAAACGAAAAAGGTCGTTTATATTAAAATGATCTAGAATTCATCAACCTCGATAATTTCAAATCGCGTGTTCTGAAATATAGTTGCAAATTCGTCTCCAGAATCAAGCATGTCGATATCATCAGTTTCGTAATACCATTTTACCAAAACAGTATCAAGTGAAAGGTTAACATTTAATTTTTGAATAATATTTCGTAAAGCTAAGGCTGAGCCTGTATTAAAATATTCAAGTTTAAGTGAAAGTACAGTGAGATCGCAAGGCGCTTTTAAGTAATCCTCCAATTCGTCTAGAAATGGTTGGTAATAATGATAAGGATTTTCGGGAAGCGAGATTCCAGCTATTTCAAAAGTTCCTCTACTGAAATCTGCTGCGATTCGCGGGCACCTTTTATCTCCTTCAATTAAAAATGTCATACAAAAACTTTTGACAAAGATAGGTTTTATTACCTAATAATTAGAATCTAAATTCTGTGAATAACCAAATTTAATCGACAGAAGGTGTTTATTTGCCGTTCGCCGCTTTTAGTTCAGCCGCTTTTGTTTCTTTTTCTTTACCTTTTAATTCCCTACCTTCCCAGTACAGTTTATAGCCGAGTTGAACGCCTTTTTCATCAAATGCAATTTGATAGCCATGCTTAACAGCGAACTGGTAATGTTCGACAAGTGAGATTTTTCCATTCGGATGATAGTGTCTAATTTCGCCTTCTTTATTTCCGTCAACATAATTACCTTCTTCCGCTACTTTTGAATTTGGATGGTATTTTTTATACTCGCCATGTTGAAGACCGTTTTTCCAATACGAATATTCCATCACTTTGTATTGACCGCCTTGAGGTTCGTAAAAAACAACGCGTTGACCGTTTAGGAGATTGTTTTTATAGTCTTCTTGATAGCTAATAACACCTCGGTCGTCATACTGCACCCATGTACTGTCTTTCTTTTGATCAATATATTTTCCACGTGCCATCAAATAACCCGTTTCGTGATACATCTTTGCATAACTCGTATGCCCATCTGTCGCGTATTCCATGGTCGCTTTGGTTTTTCCTGACTCGTAGTAATACGTAAATAGACCATAGGGTTTATCGTCTTTAAATTGACCGACATACACAAAGACATTACTCGATTCGTAGGGCTTTTTCCATACGCCTTGTTTACGTCCTTGGCTATCTTTTTGATTCACTTGCCCATATCCTGAAAAGGAAACAAACAAAAGGGTAAATAATACGATTCTAAATGGAGTTCTCATTTTATTTTATTAGTTCTGTTGAAACTTCGTACAAATGTTTAAAAATATAATCGGCTTTTGTCTTAATGTTACGATCATTTTTTAACATCACAGTTTTCATTCCCAATTTCATACCAAACTCAATATCTGATTCTGAATCGCCAATCATGAGTGATTTCGTAAAATCTATTTCGGGATAATCGCGTTGCGCCTTCAATCCCATACCTGTTCCTGGTTTCCGATAATTACTTTTTTCTGAAGCTAATTGATGCGCAAAATAAAATTTATCGATTCTCCCGCCTGCATTTTTAATCACCTCTTCGATATAGCCATGAACTAAAAGGAGGTCGTCGACCGTCATCATTCCTCTTCCTATTCCTTGCTGATTGGTCACAACAACTATGCGCCCAAATTTTTCCGCAAATGTTGCAATCGCTTCTGGTACGCCATCAATGATTCTTAATTCGTGTAAATACTTGACGTAATCGTCTATTAATCGATCATTAATGACCCCGTCGCGGTCTAAAAATAAGGTCCATGTTTTATCGACAGTTAGCTTGTTTTCCATGTATTAGTGTAAATGTTTTAATGGTTCTTGATTGAGGTCTTTTTCAAATTGATGATAGTCTTCAGGAACTCCTATGTCTTTGAAATAGGCCTTAAATGGTTGGCCGTATAGGTTGAGTTCGCTTGTTTTTTTTGTAAGAAAATCAGTTTCAAATGAAAATACATCTCCAGTTTTGAAGGTGTCTAACGCGGCTTTTTGAAGGAGATAAATTCCTCCGTTGATATAGCCTGCCGCTGCTTCTCCTTTTTCGCTAAAGTTTCTAATGCGTTGGTCGCCGTCGAGTAGTACATTTCCATAACGTGTATTATGCGTCATATGATAGAGCGCTATACTACAAGCACTTTTTTTGCTGGTGTGAATGGCGGATAGATCGGCTAAAGGTATCGTAAACAACGTATCACCATTAAGCACGTAGATCTGCTCTTCATTGGTTTTTTCTAAGGCTAATTTTAATGCTCCTCCTGTTCCCAATGCTTTATCTTCGACACTATAAATGAGGTCCATTTCTTTGTACCGTGTTCCAAATGCAGCTTCAATTAATTCCCATTTATAACCTACTGCCAAAATCACACGTTTGATTCCGTTTGAATGCAAATAATTGAGCAGAATTTGTAAAAAAGGAACGCCTCTGGTTGGCGCTAAAGGTTTTGGGAATTCACCAATTTCTGAGCGCAAACGTGTGCCTAATCCACCTGCCAAAATAATGGCTTCAACTATTTTTTTAGATTTATGCATCTATCGTCCATGTCGTTAAGCCTTCTTCACAAATGCTGAAATTCCAAACTTCTCCGCTAAATTGGTGTAAGCAATTCACAACGGCATGTCGTTTATGGTCATCCACAAAAAAGATCATAAATCCGCCTCCGCCCGCTCCTGATATTTTACCCCCCAAGGCCCCCGATTCTTTTGCACAATCATAAATTTCATCTATCATAGTATTCGAAATACCTGTCGCCATCTTCTTTTTTTCTTGCCAACTCGAATCGAGTAATTCGCCAATCAATTTAAAATCTCCCCGCAATAAGGCTTCTTTCATGCCAAATGCTTGCGCTTTTAATACATGCATGGCTTGAACAGGTTTTTCTTGCTTTGTGCTTACATTATTGGCTTGTATTTCAATTATTTTTGCCGATTCACGACTTGTTTTTGTATAGAACAAAACCAAATTCATTTGTAATTCATTAATCCATTCTTTTTTTATTCGCAAAGGATTTACAATCACTTTATTGTTGGCTTGAAATTCTATGAAATTGATCCCCCCAAATGTGGCGGCGTACTGATCTTGCTTTCCGCCTGCCATTTCCAAGTCTTCTCGTTCGATTGAGTAGGCTAATTGAGCGATATCATAATCCCCTAATGGCAATTTGAGCCACTCTACAAAAGCGCCTAGAATAGCAACCACCAAGGTGGAGGAGGTGCCCAAGCCTGAGCCGGAGGGAACGTCCATGTTCGTTGTCAATTCAAAGCTCAACGGTCCTGTCTTAAATTGACGAACAATGCGATTATAAACGCCTTTTTGAAGATCGAGCGTCCCGTCAATGGGCAGCGATTCACGTTCTTCGTATTCAAGGGTTTGATCTAAATTTGCGGCTAAAAATTTGATGGTACCATCCGACCGTGGTACGATACTCGCATAGGCAAATAGATTGACCGTTGCATTGAGAACGGCGCCACCAAATTGGTCTGAGTATGGACTGACATCTGTGCCTCCTCCTGCTAACCCAAGTCTAAACGGTGCTTTGCTGCGAATGATCATGCCTGTTTTTTAATAGGCTAAAGATAATCATTCCCACGTGCATCACGAATCAATTCTTAAATTTCCGCAATATGAACAAGCTTTTAGGACGTGTTTTTGCTAAAAAATTACGTTATTTGCATAAATTGAAAGTCCAAGAATGAAAAACATACTGATCTCTGGAGGTTGCGGATTTGTGGGTAGAAATATGGTGAGACGCTTAGCGCAAGATCCTTCTAATCGAATTCTTTTTATTGATGATTTATCGGTTGGTGACCATCCTGATGGGTGGT
>JALQVX010000278.1 GCA_023263555.1 Crocinitomix sp. | reverse complement strand
GTTTCTAATCGGAACACCTTTTCACACCGATATTGATCGTATGGCACAAAGTGTTAAAGCACAGCATATGGTTTTTGCAAAAGCACCAAACGAACGTTTAGAGCGGTTGAACGAATTGTTTATGGTGCGTTCCCAGTTGATTCAAATGCCTTAGCGGCAAGACTTGCAAATACCTGTTGCTTGAATTTCTACTTGCTGCACTTCGAATCCCGCTAGTCCAATTTCTGGATACGTTTCTACATCTAAACAATAAACCTCACTGCATAATACACAATGGAAGTGGATGTGATTGTGGTGGTGGTGGTGAAGATCTTCGCAGTTTTGTTCGCACAAAGCTAACCTCACATTACTACCTGCTATCGCTATTTCATGGAGAATCCCTTTTTCCTTAAATAATTTTAAGGTGCGATACAGGGTAATTCGATCAAATTGCCCGAGTTCCGTTTCAATTTCCTCAATCGACAAGGCAGTGCTTTGTTTGTTGAAGATGTTTAAAATGCTAATTCTGAAATCTGTAATTCGAATTTTTTTCGACCGCAATAATTTTTCCATATAATAATGCAACAATGTTGCATTATTATCTATATTTGCAACATTGTTGTAAATATAGATAATTTATAGTTAACGAATTGCGACTTTTGATGAGGTATTTTTTGACGCTTAGTCTTTTTTTATTCACTAATTTTCTCTCGAGTCAAGAGTTAAAGGGAAGTGTGATGACGTCTGAGCCTAATGGACATCCCATTCCATTTGCACACGTCAATTTTGTTGATTTAGGTATAAATATACTGGCGGACACTAATGGATATTGGCAGTTGAACGGAGTAAATGAAGGTGTTTACCGCATAGAAATTTCGGCTTATGGTTATGGGTCGGCCTTGTTTGAAACCGAATTATCCAATGTGAGAACAACGTTTTATCTCTCCGAAAATCACCGTGAATTGGATAAGCTCATCATTACGCATCATGGTGTACTTCAGAATCAAAGTATTACCGCTATTGAAACTCTTCCGCTAAAAAGTATTCACGCTATACCAACTGCTACGCTGGGAGAAGCCTTAAGCGCCATTCCAGGTGTTTATCAGACAGGAATTGGTCTAGGTGTCAGTAAACCTGTTATTCGCGGCCTTTCAGGGAGTAGTGTCGTGACATATGTCAATAGTTTGAGGATCGAAAATCAGCAATGGGGGGGGGATCATGGACTGCCCTTAACCAGTTTAGGGATTGGAAGTGTAGAAGTAATCAAAGGTCCTGCTTCATTACTTTATGGGGCAGATGCGCTAGGTGGGGTTTTATATTTCATAGATGAACCTTATGTGTCACAGCAGTCACGACAATTGTCTTTTGAGTCAAAATTTAACACTATGACTATGGGAACTTCCAATGAGGCTGGATTTAAAATGAGTACAAAAAAGATACGATTCAATATTTATGGCGCATACGATAATCATGCGGATTATCAATTACCAAATAAAAAATATGTCCTTAATTCTCGTTTTAACCAATCTGCAGCAAAAGTTGCAATTGGATATGGTAAAAAGAATTGGATAGTCAATTTGCGATATAATTTTTATAATGGACGAATTGGTTTACCTGGGCATACACATGAGTTAGATGTGACTCCCCTTACGTTTCAAACAATGGTCCAAAATCGCGGAGAAAATGTTCCTGCTCAAGCTATTACGAACCACTTTTTTGCTATTGAACAGAAGTTACTCATGAAAAGACACGAGCTCCATCTTACGATAGGCCATACGCGTAATGGGTTAAAAGAATTTGAAGAGAAATTTTTCACGCCTGATATTGTTTTGCAATTAAACAATACCCTTTATAATGCGAAATGGCGCTATAAATTCACCGAGAACATTGATTTTTTCCTAGGCTCTCAAGGGATGTTTCAACAGAATGAAAATAACCCATTAGCACCGGAACGACTTATACCAAATGCAAACACCAGTGATTTAGGTGCTTATACGTTGGTTACATACAGAAAAGATAGATGGAGATTTCAAGTCGGTGCGCGTTTTGACAATCGTACGATTGAAACAAAGGATGAGGATTTTATTCCCGCTGTATTGAAGCAATATCGAGGCTATAATTATTCGGCTGGCATTGCTCGTTTAGCGAAGAAGTCGTCCATTCGACTCAATGTTTCGTCGGGGTTTAGAGCGCCTACTAGCTCAGAATTATTATCAGATGGTATTCATCACGGCGCCTTTCGTTATGAGCGAGGGAATGTCGCTTTAGCTACAGAAAAAGCTGTACAAATCGATTTTAGTTATGCCTTTCATTTTGACGATTTAGAAATTATCGTGAATCCCTTTTACAACCGCATTAGAGATTATATCTACTTGAGTAATTCGGGGGAACTGGTTGAAGATTTGCCTTTGTTCGAATATGAACAAGCAGATTATGCGCAACTTTATGGAGTTGATTTTGGATTTCATTATCACCCACATGAGGCCCATTGGTTGCATGTCGAATCGAGTCTTTCTTCGGTCTTCGCCGAGGATATGAGTCGCAATCCGTTACCGCTAATTCCGCAAACACGTCTAAACAATCAAATTAGAATTGATTTTGACGGGGATCGAAAAGTTCAATTTAAAAACATTATGGTGCAATACCTTTATTTCTTTAAACAAAATAGACTTGGTGTTTTTGAAACGGGAACGGCAGATTATCATCTTTTAAATCTTGGGGCGACCTTGGCTGTAAATACTTCTAAACCCTTTATAATCAGCTTTGGTGTGCGGAATTTGTTGAACACCACTTATATTGATCATTTAGCAGGATTAAAGCAAATCGGAATCCCAAATCCGGGGATTAATTTCTATTTAGGCTTCAAAGTGGAGCTGAATCATAACTTAAAAACGAAATAAATGAAAAGTGTAAAAACTATTTTAGCCATTGGTGTTGTAATCATGGCTAGCGCATGTGAAAAATGTCAAGAATGTCATTATGAAGGTGTTTCTGGAGAGGTCGAAATTGGGGAATATTGTGGTGACGATTTAAAAAACCTAGAAGATAATGGTTATACGGTAGGGGACACTGTTTATACTGCTCATTGCGAAGAACACTAGAAATTAATCTTTTCGCAGGTTAATTTTAAACCGATCACTTTTTTTTGATCGGTTTTTTATTTTCTATAACGGAATAGATTGATTTGTTAATCAAATTTATTAACCTTGATTTATACATTTTTAGTTAATTAATTCTCAGAAGGTATTCAAAAAACAGCTTATATTTGTGTCGTAAAATAAACCTTTCCAAAAGGAAATAAATTGGGGTGAATCCAGAAAAACCAGACGAGTACGGACAATAATAGAAAGAACAAATGAGAACAAAATTATTAGTATTCAGTTTTTTTGCACTTGGTTTAGCATGCTTAATGTCGAGTTTTAACACAGCTGCGGAAAGTTGTAGTGTTACAGTTACGACTACCATAGATGGAGCTGTTGTTGCAGAAGCATTAGTAGGTATTTCAGCAACAGCTGACGATCGTGATGAATCCGTGTACATTTTTGAGGAAGAAACTTTAAGTAATGGAAAAATCACTTTCAAAGATTTAGCCGCTGGAACGTATTACTTAGACGCATTTATCAGCGTAAATGAGATTGATTATTGGGCGGAATCTACTGTTTCCGTGAGTGCAGGAAATGCTGACGTGACAATGAAATTAGTTGAAGCTGATTACTAGTGGAAGTATCTTCTACAAAAAAATAAAATTATAAAAGCCCTTTGACGCTCAGTTCAAAGGGCTTTTTATTTAGATATAGATTAACCCGAAGCGACAATTCCTTTAGTCCATTTTCAACTCTACTTCAAAATCGACAACATGTTTCAATTCTTTTACCCAATAAATCGCAGTAGTCAATTCAATTTCTACGGCTTTTGCCGAAATGACTTCAGGCGTAAATTGCCAAATAATGTCTTGTGCTTCTTTCCATTCACCTCCTGCAATTTGATCATGAAATAGGCGGTAAATAACAGCGTGATCGGTCATGCCATGGGCTAAAACACGCGAAATAAATGGTTCATCTATTTTTCTAAGGACCACCTCACCATCATGATTTAATGCATTAATTCGCAAGACAATATCTGCTGCGTCTGGGTGAGGAAAGGTGCCGTTGTAAGCATGATAGAGGAGTGAAGTTACTTTAAATAAATCTTCATGTAAACTCATATCCCCATATTCTTCCCACAAATTCTCTTCTAGCATTTCGTGGGCAATGTCTTCAATTTGATTTTTGTTGAGCTTATTTCCTAAGACATGGTTGAGAACGATTACGGCAGCTTCTTCTGGTTCTAATTCATCAAATGCCATGGAGAGATAATCGTATAAATCGGCTTCGGAATTGGTTTCATCCGCATCAAAATCGGCCCGTTCTAAAATTTTAATTAAATCTCTCTTTGACCATGAGTTAGGGAGTCTATGAATGGTTTTAAAACTCCTAATCTCAACATTAAACTTTGGTTTCATCCTTTTTATTTTTAAGCTTGATCGTGGTCTCCACTAATCGTTGTGACTTCCATGGCTGTAGTCGCAATCATGAGCGAAGTCTCTCTTTTTCTGATTTCTTCTAAGATCCGTGAATATAATTGATCTTTTGTTGTTCTCCGTTTCGTGTAATCGACGATATAACGAATAGTAAAGGTAATCCAACTTTGGTCGAACTCCATAGTGATCATGGGATCAACTTTTGCTTTTTCAATGCGATACTTATTTTGCATGGCGGTCCAAACTGTTTTCGAATGTTCGGCATAACTGCCACAAATTTCAGTCGTCACTTCTGTAAAAACCTCT
>JALQVX010000211.1 GCA_023263555.1 Crocinitomix sp. | reverse complement strand
AACGATTTATTTCATCATAGAACGTCATTAATAATAATACGATTCTTGTTTACCTTGCACATAAGCCTTCGTTTGTCCAGGCTGAAAATAATCCATACTTGGTTTTTTCTCTTTCGAGCTAATGATGAGTGTCTCTTCAATATCCATTTCTTGGCGGATTGTTTCACCATTTCCATTGCACTCTTCAGACTGGTATGAATGGAAACCCGTTCCTTTCACTAAATCATACGTATAGGTCTCACTATATTCGCAAGAGCGATAGGAAATAAGAGTCGCTGCTACTAAACTCCAATTCTGCTCACTATAATGGAACTCGTGCAAGTAGGACCATCTATCGCTACTACCACCGTAATGATTGATCATTAAATTCCCCCCAACAATCTCAATTGATTCGAAAGGATCTCCCAAAAGTCCCCCACTCTCACTTGACAAAATCGGTCCGACTGAAGTGTGCCAAAGTGACCAAACCCCTTCTTGGTCAACATAAATTCGCAATTCACGTTCCGTGCCCATTTCAACCTCTCGTTCAGTATTGAAGACAATCGCTTTTTCATCAATTCCATCCCCATCCAAATCGCCAATTGACTCACTTAAAATAGTGTATCCTGGCGGTATTTCAACCTTTGCCATATCCACTTCTTCGTTAACAGGGTCATTCGTTTCATTTACTTCAACAACTTGTTCAGGATCATTCATCTGAGCTTCAGTATCATCACTTTTATTAGATGAACAGCTTAGAAAGAGGCTAAAAAATGAACAGATAAAAAGCAGGGACAAATTATTTCTGTTGGGCGATCGTTGAATCGAAAATCGTGTCATAGTTATAAGTTTAGTTGCTATTTCACGTGCACTACCTTGGTATAAACACATGAAAAGCATCAATTTAACGAAAAATATGAATATTCTATGGAAATTTAATCCACATATTTTTAACAAGTTACGAATCTACCTACGAGTGAACAAGCCAATCTTCAAAAGAGTGTTCCTTGATCAGCCAAATCGGGATAATGGATTGGTTCTACTGCTTGGATAGAATCCCCTATTCCATTAACACCTATCAAACGCCTAACGGGGTATGCCTCCAAAAGTTCTGAAGAATAGGGTTGAATGAGTTGTTTAATTTCTTGTTCACGATTCGATTTAAGCCACGTGTCAAAATTAGATGGAGTCAAGATTAAAGGCATTCGCGGTTCTTTTAATTTTGGGTTATTGTGAATTGTTGTCATCAATTCGTTGCCTTTTGTCGTGACGATAGAGGTCGTATATTTCTCTTCGCTTGTTGCAGGATTTCTCCAAACAGCCCATAAGCCACCCAATACTAACGGCTTATCCTTTTCACTATGTTGAACAAAATGCGGAAAATTACGCCCGTTCTTATGGTGATATTCAAAAAAACCATCCACAAAAATCAGACACCGCTGTTCAATTGCAGCCCTTTTAAAGGAAGCCTTTTGAAACATAGATTCTCCGCGTGCATTCAATGTTTTATTGCGGATGGCTAGCGCGTCCGCTTCAGATTTTGTCCATTCAGGAATCAAGCCCCATTCGAATCGTGTAGCTTGCCAATTATTGTCATGAATGAGCGTGAATAGGCGCGGATGGTCATATCCATTCAAATATGCCATTGGCGTTGTTTGATCATCCTCCGTGTCTGTTCGTTGACTTTCTTGCCAATCTTGATACAAGCGATCTATTTCCTTCTGAGGCGCACCGTCTCTCAAAGCAGCTTTATAGGCCTTTTGTTTCATTTGAGAGATGCTATAGCACATACATCATTATCATAATTGGATGAGGGTTAAAGGTAGTAAAATCTATGTATCTATCAAAAAAACGGGATTTAACTCTAAATTAACGAAATTGATGATTTAAATAAACTATCTTTGCGCCTGATTTTAAAAATGCTTATGAAACGTATCAACGAATATCGCAAACTCTTTAACGCTAATTCAACGACAGAATTAAAGGAATTAAAGACTACTTACCGTAATCTAGTTAAAGAATGGCATCCTGATAAATTTCAAGCGGGTGATGCAAAAGCAGTTGAAGCGGAGCAAAAAAGTCAACAAATTATTGATGCATACCATTTCTTGGTCAGTATAGCTCCAGAAACAAAGGCTGCGAATTTGGAAGAATACCTCATTACGACTGAAGAGGCCGGAATTCTCGACTTTCAGCACAAGAAGCTCGTTCTTGAGATTACTTTTACAGATGGGAATACCTACGAATATTTTGGTGTTACACCGAAGTTATTTCAAAAAATGATTAATTCAGATAAACAAAAACGATTTGCAAAACGAAATATTTTCACCGCATTTTTATATCGAAAGGTGAAAAAAGCCGCCGTTGTTGCCTAATTATCAGGTCGTTTTATATCTACACTATTCATTGCCTCCAGTTTAATCAAGCGCAAGTTGTTGCAAAAAATAGGTGCATTTATGAACTATAACAATGCCGGGGGAATATTCAGCTTCCTCTTTAGCTTTCCCTTTTCGAAAGTTCAGCAGCAATAAACGCGGTCGTCCAAGCACCTTGAAAATTATACCCTCCCGTGATGCCGTCTATATCTAATACTTCACCTGCGAAATAGAGGTTTTTACAGACCTTACTTTCCATTGTGTTCATATCTACACTTTGTAAACTTACCCCTCCGCATGTTACGAATTCTTCTTTAAAGGTGGTCTTTCCTTCAACAGTATACAAATCATTCGTTAGTAGATTTGTAATTTTATTCAGCCCTTTTTTACCCAATTCGTCCCATTTACGATCAGCTGAAATTCCAGCTCGATCGATTAAAAATCGCCATAATCGATCTGGTAAAAAATACGGGCGAATGTTTTGTACTAATTTTTGCCCATGTTCAGCTATTATCTTTTTCAACTCAACCTCTACATCACTAACATTCTGTTCATTAACCCAATTTACTTGAACAATAAATTTATAATTACAT
>JALQVX010000204.1 GCA_023263555.1 Crocinitomix sp. | reverse complement strand
TCAACAAGTGAGTGAATTTGACACAACTTTGATTAGAGGCTATTTGGTGGACTTTAAAAAGATTCACTTCGAAAATCACAATTATACGCTTTCTGAAGAAAATATTGATTCGCTCAAAAATAGTGTTCCTTACTATGTCATTAAAGTAACCGATAAACAAGGCGTCGAGAATAAAATACGCATTTTTAAACGAAAATACCAAATCGAAAAATATGGCTTAGATGGCAATTTATTGGAGTATGATCAAGACCGGGTTTGGGTCGAAATGAATGATGGTCGTATCGTTGTTGGACAATATTATGTGTTCGGTAAATTGATGCGTACGGTAGATTTCTTTAAAGGTCCACCAAATCAGTAGAATATTCTCTAAATCGGCTTAGTATAGAGGAAAGTGAGAAAATGCAATTTCATTTTTGTAAATAATTTCACTAACTTTGCCGCTCTTAATTTTTGAAAGAAATAAAAGAGCAACTAATTTTGAAAAAAAGCGAGTGATGAAAGTGTACTTGGATAACGCAGCAACAACACCTATGGCGGTTGAAGTAATCGAGGAGATGACCAAAACAATGACAGATCATTTTGGAAATCCTTCCTCCACTCATGCTTTTGGTAGGGAAGCAAAAGGTGTATTGGAAATGGCCCGCCGAAAAATTGCTCAGCTCATCAATGCCGAACCAAAGGAGATTATTTTCACTTCCGGTGGAACCGAAGCAGATAACATGGCAATTGCCTGTGCGATCAATGATCATGGTGTAACTCGCATTATATCAACGTGTACCGAACACCATGCAGTAGGTCATTGCCTTGAAGGAAATACATCTATTTCTGTTGACTATGTGAATTTGTCTTTAACAGGTGAGGTGGATCTCAATCATTTGGAAGAATTATTGCAAAAACCAGTTAAAACACTGGTTACTTTGATGCATGCGAATAATGAAATCGCAACACTTTTGGATGTTAAAGGCGTTCGCGATTTGTGTAAAAAATACGCCGCACTTTTCCATTCTGATACAGTGCAAACAATGGGGCATTATGTGATTGATGTGAAGGAATTCGGAGCAGATTTTTTGACCTGCTCGGCTCATAAATTTCACGGTCCTAAAGGTGTTGGTTTTTTATACGTAAATAAAGCACTGAAAATTTCTCCGATTATTCACGGCGGCGCTCAAGAAAGAGGGATGCGCGGTGGAACAGAAAACATAACCGGGATTGTGGGGTTAGCAAAGGCGTTAGAACTTGCAAATACGGATATTGCTGAACATCAATCTCATGTTCAAGGACTTAAATCTTACATGATTGAGGCGCTGCGTAAGCGCATTCCTGGAGTTAATTTTCACGGTGAAATTGATCCTGAAAAGAGCTTGTATACCGTTTTAAATGTTTGCTTTCCAGCTTTTGAAAATAAATCCATGTTACTTTTCTTATTGGATTTGGATGGAATCGCCTGTTCAGGGGGAAGTGCTTGCACGTCCGGAGCGAGCACCGGATCTCATGTTTTACGTGGAATTAAGGCCGACACTGATCGTCCAAATGCACGCTTCTCCTTTAGCCGCTATACAACGCTAGAAGAAATCGATTACGTTCTCGATAAAGTGGAGAAAATCGTCGTTGGTGCTTTGGTTGCAGATCGTTAAGAAAAAGAATTCAATATCCTTTTTTAAGAACGCTTATTAACAATTCGAATCGAATAATATGTTGATTCTACGTTTTTTAGCGACTCTTTTCCGCTTATTTTTGATATAAAATTGATTTATGCGTGCGTTTTTCTGGCTCTTATTGTTCATTTCTTTTCCTTCCTTTTGTCAGTACGAATCTCCTGAAAATGCAGAGATCTTTGAGTATATGCAACTCAAGGCAAATGATGACACAGCAAGTGTTTCAGTGGGAACCGTCAGTCAGGGACGTTTGAAACACGGTAAATTGATACCCTTCTTCGGCCCTAATTTTCAATATTTTGATCGAGATAGCTATTTAGCTGGGCGCGCTTTTTTGAATGGTGCTCTTAAAAACACCTTGCTTGACTCATATGATTCCCTCTTTCAAGTTTTTCCTGCCCGTCTATTCCGCATTATGGAATGTTCAAATGAAGAAGGGGGAGAACTCTTTCCGCATAGAACGCATCAAAACGGGATGAGTGTGGATTTAATGATGCCACTTATCCAAAACAATGAACCTTATTATGGGTTAGATGATTTAGGGGCTGAACATTATGGGTTGTCTTTTGATGATCAAGGACGATATGATAAGGACGAACGTATTACAATTGATTTTAATCTTGTTGCCCTTGAATTATTGATAATCGATTATTTTGCCAAACGCAATGGAATTCGCTTAAGTAAAGTGATTATTAAAATCGAACTGAAGGATGAGTTGTTTGCGACGCCCTTTGGTCAAGTGTTAAAAGGGCAAAAAATCTATGTCGTTCAAGGTTTGTCTCCGATTATTAACGAGTTGCACGACGATCATTTCCATTTAGATTTTGAATTCCCTTATCCAACCAAGGCCCCGGAGAAACATGTGAAGTAAAATCACAGTTGGTCGAAATGAAATTTACCCATTTCTTCTGCGTTATATTGAATCATAACGAATGGTTATAAGACGAAATGAGAACGACTTTTCTTTATGTTTTTTGTATAATTGGCCCTGTTCTTCGAGGGCAATCATGTCAGCAAGATGTATATAAAATGTACAGCGAGATGGATACGTGCGAATTTCTAAATGCTGCCCATTTTTACCAGATACTTGTCAAAATACCTGGTACTACTATTATTTAGCAGAGGCAAATTTCTTTTGTAATCATATTCAAGAAACAGATTCAAATACGCTTTTCTTTATCCGGGAATGCGAATCAGAGTCGGTCATACCTCCAATCATCTTGCGCTCTAAGACTGTGTTCTTAATTTCACTCTTGCAAGAGGAATTCAGAAGAGCGAAAAATAAAAGGCGGTTTGATTTTTGGTCAGCATATTAAAATCGCCTCAATGGTAAGCCGAAATGCACAACCTCCAATGCGTCTAAAATTCAAATCGTTTATCACTATGAAATACTGCGTTATAAGAGGTCCAATTATACACTTTTGTCTCCCCTTGTTAAATTGTTTGATTTTAAGTTGTATTGCGATTCACCACCCGACTATTATTTAGAAGAATTGCTTTATTTTCAGAAAGAAGATAGTAGTTGCTCACTTCACGACCTCATTGATCAGAGCGTTTATTATTTACCCGCCGATATGGCAATCGTTTTTGAATCTGATTCAACAGGACGTCTATCCATACAGTCCTATCGCGCGGAGGGTATCTCTCCTGCTACGAATAAGCTCGTTCAATGGTTAAATGGGGCGGAAGTGCGTTATGGAAAAGATGCAACACTCACGCTGCTCCAAAATGGCGAGCGGTCAGTTACACTAATTCCAGATCGACCTTTGAAACTGCGCCTTGTAGGTGGCTAAAAAACAATAAATAAAAAAAAAGGCCCTCATCACTGAGAGCCTTTTTCACTTCTTCTTACTATTTTATTGAATAACAATTCGTTTTACAACCGATTGCCCATCAGAAATA
>JALQVX010000126.1 GCA_023263555.1 Crocinitomix sp. | reverse complement strand
AAATAAAAGTAAAAAGAAAATAAATGTGGCCAAAGGTCCCCAGGTTGTAAAATCAGCAGAGGCATACCCTGTTGTTGTAATTGTACTGACAACTTGAAAGGTGGTATCTCTAAATGCGTGAAGGATTGCATTGTCCCCCTCTGGATAAACTGAATATTGATATACAACAGGCGTGAGAATGGCAATCAATCCTATTACAGCGATCAGATACCATTTGAATTCATCATTTTTCCAAAATTTAGAAAATTTACCTTTGAATCCAAAGTAAAGCAAGGTGAAATTCGTTCCAGCTATAAACATGAAGATCACAATTACAGCTTCAATAAGTGGAGAATTAAATGCAGCGATACTATTTTGTTTAGTTGAGAAGCCACCAGTTGAATTCGTGGTTAAGGCATGGTTGATTGCGTCGAAAAAATCCATTCCACTGAACATAAGAATGACCATTTGAATTAAGGTGAGTGCGACATAAATTACCCATAATCGTTTAGCAGTTTCCTTAATTCTCGGGTGAATTTTATCTTTTGTTGGTCCTGGTGCCTCTGCAACAAATAGTTCCATTCCCCCAATACCAAGTAAAGGCAGAATCGCAATAGTAAGGACGATAATTCCCATACCTCCAATCCACTGCGTCATACTTCGCCAAAAAAGGATGCCATGCGGCATTTCTTCTATATTATCGAGTACAGAGGCGCCTGTGGTAGACAAGCCTGACATGGTTTCGAAAAAGGCTCCAGAAATATCAGGTATGCTATTGCTCAGTAAATAGGGCAATGTTCCGAAGATCGCCATGGAAACCCATCCTGCCGTGACAATTAGATAACCATCTCGTTTTTTTATTTCAGCATCCTTACTTTTCCGCGTTACTAATTTAAGTAAAGTTCCCACTCCAAACGTGATACCAGCACTGGCCAAATTGGGTATTAAATCAGACTCTCCATAATAAATGGAAAATAGAACAGAAGGTAACATCATTACGCCCATAATGAGCAGTAAACTACCTATTACATTTAGCGTAACGCTTCCGTTAATCAGTGGTTTTGCCATTTATTGGAAATACTTTTCAATCATGTGAATAGATTCTGTCAAAGAGAAGACAACCGCACGGTCACCTTCTTTTAATTGGAAAGATCCAAAAGGAATGAAGCCAATATTGTTTCGTATAACGCCAGAAATATTGGCTGTGCGAGGAAAGTGCAATCGGTTAATTGGTTTTTTGGTAACCTTTGAACCGGGCTTAACAATGAATTCGATAATTTCCGCATCCACGCCATGCAAATTTGCAATCGCTGTTACATTTCCTTTTCTCACATATTTGAAAATATTTCCCGCAGCAATAATTTTCTTATTGATCAATGTATCAATCCCAATATTCTGAGATAAATGGATATAATCTATATTTTCAACACGTGCAATCGTTTTTCTAACATTGTGATTCGTGGCAACTAGCGACGACATAATATTTGATTCAGAATCGGCCGTTACGGCGATAAAAGCATCCATGTCAGCTAAACCTTCAGCCTCTAATCCTGCAACGTTTCTTCCATCAATATTAATGACTAAGGTTTCTTTTAGTTGACTCGCTAGTTCTTCACAACGTTCTCGGTTTTTCTCGATTAGGGTGACGTTATAATCGTGTTCGAGTAATTTTGCGGTTTCAAATCCAATACTCGATCCACCCAAAATCATGATATTCTTGATTTCAAAGCATTCTTGACCACAAATTTCAATAATACGGTTGATCGAATCGGGGTTTGAAATAAAATAAAGGATGTCGTGTGATCGGATTACAGTTTGCGCATTGACAATAATTGTTTCATCTTTTCGGTGAAGTGCAATGGGTTTGAACGTCAAGTCGGGGTTTAAGTAAGCGCTTTCTTTTATGGAAAGGTCTACTAAAGTTGATTTTTCTGAAACCGAAATACCAAATACATTTAATTTTCCGCCTTCAAATTGATGGTCATCAGTGAAAACAGAACGCTTTATTAACCGCTTTATCTCCTCTGATGCGAGTTGAACAGGGGCGATTAATTCATCAATTCCCAAGGATTCTAAAAGTGCCACGTTATCCGGCTCTTTTAGCTCTAAATTGTTAATGCGTGCGATTGTTCGCTTTGCACCAAATTTTTTAGCGAGAATTGAAACCAGAAGGTTCGTTTCTTCTGAAGAGGTCACCGCGATTAATAAATCACACGAATCAACTTTCGCTTCCTTTAATACCGTTATCGATTTTGCATCACCATGTATGGTGAAGATGTCTAAGCTGGATTGAACATAATTGAGTCGCTCTTGATTCTCATCAATTAAATAAATATCTTGGTGTTCACTCGCCATCATTTTGGCTAAATGGAATCCAACAGCTCCTGCTCCAGTGATAATAATCTTCATGTGATACGAATAATGAGTGCAAAGATATTTAAAAGGGTGAAAATATGAATGAAAATCATGATTAGTTCAGAACCTTAAGACTGTCGAGCTCTTCCACAGTGATTGACGGCGGCATAAAACCTGCTTTAAGCTTGTGAATTACGTGTGCAGCTGTAACCGAAGCATCTGCTTCAGATTTAAACCCTTGATTCCCCGCAACGGCTGGAATATAAGGTTGATTGATGTATAAATTTCCATTATTGAGAATTTGATAGCCCCAACTTTCGTCATTATTCTGAATGGTTGTAGAAGACCAGTTGTCTGTATCTGACGGCAGAGATTGAACATCTAAAGGTGGTTGGAGCATTTGATTGTTCAAGGTTTCCTTCTCTTCAGTTGCGCAAGAAGAGAGTAGGAGTGCTGTCAAAAAGGTGAGAAGTGGTTTCATTTAACGAATAACAATTGATTTTAGCCCTATTGCTAATTGATTTTCTTCTAACGCAATATAATATAAACCTGAAGGTAATGTTGAAAGCAAACGTATCGAACAGCTATTGGAAGAAAACGATTCCATATAAATCTCATCCGATATATCTGCGCCTGAAGATGTGTAAAGTTTTACTTTTGGGTTCTCCAACGGCCATGCAAATTGGAGCGTAAAATAAGAGGTAGCAGGATTAGGATAGACTTTAACTTCTGCAAGATGAATGGATTCAAGCCCTACAGGCAAAGGTTGATATTCATAAAAGTCGTCATGATAAATTCCATTATACCCTAAACCGACAAATATGCGGTTGTCCACAACAATAGCATTGGCTTGCGTTCGTGTTCCTCCAAGATAATTCGCTCGCTGTGTCCAAACATCACCAAAATAATTATATTCCCAAACATCTTTGCGGTAATTAAAGTCGTTGTCCTCACCAAGCATGATATAGGCCTTGGGGAAATTCCCGCATCCAACAGCTCCAATACGCGGTGTTCCAGGGAATTCAGCTTTTTCTGTCCATTCATCTGTAAGCGGGTTGTATTCCCAAAAATCAGCGAAGTATCCCATTGGTCCTCTTCCTGTTCCAACATATCCTTTTCCCCCCATAGTAAAACCAACAGCTTCTTTTCTTTGTCCACCTGCAAAACCAGCAATTTCTTCCCACGTATTAGATGCAATCGTATAACGGTAAAAATCGGAGGTCAAACCGTCAGCATCTTGACCTGTACCGACATAGGCAATTTCATCTATCACAAAGGCTACAGCACCAGTTCTTCCCGATCCTGCGAAATCAGCCATTTGTGTCCAGGAATCAGAAACAGGGTCATAGCGCCATATGTCTTTTAATGCTGATGAAGTCCCCGCACCCAACGCTACAAATCCATATCCTCCACCACTGAAACCTACAGCAGAAGCTCGTTCGAGACCGCTACCTGTTTCACCACCCAAAGAAAGTTCATCATCCCAATCATCTTGATCTAAATCATACGAGTACATTTTTCGCTTAAACTCTTCGACATCAACTCCTCCAATCAGAAAAGCTTCTCCATCTAATTCAAAACTAGCAGATGCTCCGCGAGGAGGACCGTTTACAGAATCCCTTCTCTCCCACGTGTTTTGCCCGTGAATTGATAAAGCTGTCCCGATAAAGCTGATACAAATTAGTAATTTTCTCATTGAATAATTAGTTTTTCTGAAGCGAGTGGGATTCCGGTTTCATCTATTAGAACCAAATAATATAAACCAGCAGTTAATAGACCTTTGCTAAAGGTTATGCTTGCATTGGAAATGTGTTGAGTAAATAATTCGCTACCATCAGCTGAATAGAGTTTAAGTTGACCTTTAGGAAAATCAAACGGCAATTGAATCGTTGCGGTTGTTTGCATAGGGTTTGGATAGACTGACCATTCAAATTCTTCAATTGACTGAATTGAAAGTGGACCGGCGGGAGTATATTCATAAAAGGATTGTTTTTTTCCAGATACTTCTTTACCCAAACCTGCATAACCTTTGTCGCCTATGCTGAATGTAATCGCACTAATTCTTCCACCACCAGGAAATGGTGCACGTTGAATCCATGACTTCGTGTAATAATTATATTCCCATAATTCATCTTTGAACCCACCATCCGTGCCAAAAAGAACATACCCATTGGTGCCAATACTGAATGAGCTGGATTGCGCGCGCTCAGTACCAGGAAAGTCCGCTATATCTTCCCACGTATTGGTCACGGGATCATATTCATGCAAATCTTTACGCAGCACATCATGATCCGTTCCTAAACCAACTATAGCGTGACCTTCAAGGACAAAACTTATCAACTGAAATCGATCGCCTCCTGGAAATGGCGTTCGAGGAGTCCAATTATCCGTGACAGGATCGTATTGCCACATTTCAGGGATGTAGGCGTCTGAACCTATCTTTCCGCAAACGACATATCCTTTGTCTTGTATGGCAAAAGCAGAGGCTTGATAAATTCCTGTATCACCTCCTCCTGGATAATTCGCTTTTTCTGTCCAGGTATTTACCAAAGGATTGTATTCCCAAAAGTCTTTCAATTTTGTTCCTAAATCTCCGTCATCCAACGAAAAACCTGTCCCTACATATCCTTTTCCGTTGATGCTAAAAGCAATCGCATTTCTGCGCTCGGAAGCAGGTATCGAGGCTAATTGAGTCCAGCTGTCTGTTGTTGGATCGTATGACCACAAATCATTATGTGTGATTTCTGCAGTGTCTACGCCACAAGATACATAACCCAAATTGTCAATGCTGAACGCTACTGCTTTTTCGCGTTTCAATCCACCAAAAGATTCACGCTTATCCCACGAATTACCTAATTGGCTGTAAACTATGCAAGAAATGAATAGCGCAATAAAAAAAAGTACTTGTTTCATCATGATGTTTCTATATTCGAGCAAAAAGTTTCAATGCTTTCATTCAATACATCCCACAAATTAAATTCCCTTATATTTTGATTTGAGGTCTTATTTACTGTAAATATAATGATCTGACGAGTTTTAACTTTCAACAGTCGAAAATATTTGTTCAAAATCGATTGTGTACAACCTTTCTTTGTCTTTAATCTTCTTTAAATTAGAGCATGTTCTTGGGATCAAACAGAATCGAATGAGTATATTAGCAAAAAAAATAAACATGAAAACACGCGAGCTCGAACCTTCGGTAATTTGGAATCATTTTGAAGATTTAAATGCGATTCCGCGGCCTTCGAAAAAGGAGGGACGCGTGATTCAATTTATGCTTGATTTTGGCAAATCATTAGGATTGTCTACTGAGAAGGATGCCGTTGGCAATGTTATTATAAAAAAGCCTGCTACCCAAGGAATGGAGAATCGTGAAACCGTTATTCTGCAATCGCATATCGATATGGTGCACCAAAAAAATGCGACCACTGAATTTGATTTTGATTCGGAAGGAATTCGCTCCTATGTTGACGGAGAATGGGTGAAAGCAGACGGGACAACGTTGGGCGCTGATAATGGAATGGGTGTTGCCTCGGCCATGGCTGTTCTATCTTCTGATTCGATCAAACATCCTGCTATTGAAGCTCTTTTTACGATTGACGAGGAGACGGGAATGACAGGCGCTAAAGAATTGGATGGAAGTTTTTTATCTGGTAAAATATTATTGAATTTGGACACTGAAGATGATGATGAGTTTTCTGTCGGATGTGCAGGTGGAATTGATACGAATACAAAATATAATTATACCGAAGAGCTCGTTCCAGCAGGATTTATAGCTTTTTCGATACAAATTAATGGTTTAAAAGGAGGACATTCCGGCATGGACATTAATGCTGGTCGCGGAAATGCAAATCTATGGATGAATCGTGTGATTTATGCCCTAAATAAATGTAGAGATGTGCGCATTGCAGAACTTGAAGGTGGAAGTTTAAGGAATGCGATTCCCCGCGAAAGTTTAGGTCTTTTCGTTTGTTCTAAAGAAGACTTTGATGCAATTAGGCCGGTTTTCGAAGAAATTACTACTGAAATTTGCGCTGAATTTTCAAGGATTGAGCCAACTGCTCAGATCGCAATGGAGTATGTCGAAGCTACACCCGCAAAAATGGTGTCTAAAGGTGACCAAACAAAAATTGTAAATACATTATATGCAACGCCAAATGGTGTATGGGAAATGAGTGAAAAAATTGATGGTCTAGTCGAAACATCTTCTTCTCTCGCTAAGGTTATCGTTAGAAAAGGTGAATTTATTACCCAATCATTACAACGAAGTATGATTGAGTCTGGCAAGCATGATGTAGCGAATGCGCTTCGAGCTGTTTATACCTTATTAGGTGCGGAAGTTGTTCAGGGTGGCGACTATCCGGGATGGGCTCCAAATCCGCAATCCCGAATTTTAAAGGTTCTCGAAGATAAGTATACCTCATTATTCAATGAAGCACCTAAGGTTGCTGCCTGCCATGCAGGCTTGGAATGTGGAATTTTAGGGGAACATCTTCCTGGTTGTGATATGATCTCCTTTGGTCCAACGATCCGCAATCCACATTCACCAGATGAGAAAGTGAACATTCAATCCGTTCAAAAATTTTGGCACTTTTTACAAGCTGTTTTAGAAGATATACCTGTAAAGAAGTAAATGTGAAATTTTTATCGCTATTCTTTGTATCGATTGCATTCGTTGCCTGTAGGCAAGGAACGTTGAGACATAATCGTTTCTTAAAAAATAATACAGCCACGGACACTATTTTCGTAAATAATCCCGATTTTGATAACGCAAAGGACACCTTGTTTCCCGGCGATACAGCACTCATTTATAGCTACGAAATTTTAGATACACGGCAAGAGTATGAGGCCTGTAAATGGATGGGGGATACATTGATTGTTACAAATCAAGAGGGGAATCCGTTAACGCGATCGGTTAAGATAGAAAGTTTTTGGACCTATACGATTCGTGGTGATTTTGAGCGAGAACAGGATTGTACCTTTATCATAAGTACAGGCGATTTTTAAGATGAAACGATTGGTCTCTCTTTTCGCTATTCTTGCTGTTATTTCAACTAGTGCACAGTTTACAGTCGGAATTAAAATTGGCGGTTTAGCATTTCATCAGCAGAAAGTGAGTCCTAATTATTATAGGTTGAGTATGGATAAAAAAGGGCATTGGGTAGGCTATCTGGGTTGTTCATTAACGGCAGGTTATCAATTTAATCCATACATAGGTATTAAAGTTATTCAAACCCTTATGCCGTTTGATTGTGCTGGTAAGTTTTCCGGTATAACGCATTTTGGCATTGATTTTCAAGATCGAATTGTTGGAATTCAAAATACGAGGCACAATCTGAGTGCAACAGTTGGGCCGCTCTTTTATTATCGAAAAAATTGGAAAGATGTTCCGAACTATTATGTGGATGAAGGATTTGTGAAGACGAATCAAAAAGGGGAGTGGGAACGCAAATTTATATGGTATGGTGGACAAATTCAATACGATTATTACTTCAACGAGCAAACAGCTATTTCAACCAATTTTTTACCGGGTTACCCTTATATCTATACCTTTATGACCGGTGTGCAAACCGTCTTAAGTGAATGACGATTTAATTCAGAACAAATGACTTATTCATAGGATCAACTATGATTTCATGGTGTTCGCTTAACCATCTCAAATTTTCGAGTATTTCTATTTCTGTATGATTTGGCAAACTTGCAATTAATGCTGCAATTTCTACTTTTTCGTGCTCCGTTTGTATAAGGCGCGCATGTTTCAGGATGATCATTCGAAGCGAAGTGATTTCAGCCGAAGATTGGATGCAATATGAACAATGACCGCAAGGTTGTGTATCTGATTCTCCAAAGTAAGCGAGCAAGAGTTCACTTTTACACCGTTCAGCTGTTAAAAAATGAATCATGGCGTCTAATTTGCGATAGGCGACATCTTTACGGTTTTTGTAATACGTTGGAGAGATCGATAAATTCTGATCTGTAAGACGTTCCGTGATGTAAGTAATGCGAGGTAGCTCGGTGCGCGGAATATAGTCAATCAATTCTAGCTCATTTAAAAGGATGAGCTTTTCACTTACAGTGCGAACAGGAAGATTAATTTTAGCAGCTATTTTCGTTTCAAAAATTGTTTGGTAATTATCAAAGACACCCATTTCAGTGCGAAGAATAAACTGAATGACCTTGTTTAAAACGGGATCTTTGACTTGATAATTGTACAATTCTTGATGCGTTGTGGTCATTTTAAGTTGACTCGGTACTTTGTAATTTTCACTTAATTCAATGAATTCACAGCGTTCCAGAAATTTTAACGCATTGTAAACCAGAATAAGGGGTTGACTGTATTTATCGGAAAAATGCGCCAAATCAATCGGATAGGTTTGACCTTTTCCAGACCCGTATGCCAATTGAAGATGATTTCCTAAGGCATTGTAAATTCGTTTAATTGTTTCAAGTGGTGGAAATTTCAGATCAACTTGTTCACGTAATCGATTAATGTCATCCGTTTCATAAAATAAATTGGCAACAGCGGCTTCTCCATCTCTTCCAGCGCGTCCTGCTTCTTGGAAATAGGCCTCTATACTTGCGGGGATGTCATGATGTAGCACAAATCGGACATCTGGTTTATCGATCCCCATTCCAAAAGCATTCGTTGCTACAATGACGTCTACCTCATTAGTGGTCCAACGTTTCTGCTTCAATTTACGATCTTCATAGGTCAGTCCGGCGTGATAATAATCAGTTGCAATGTTTTTTGCGTTTAAATGAAGATACAATT
>JALQVX010000172.1 GCA_023263555.1 Crocinitomix sp. | reverse complement strand
TTTGTATAAATTCTTTTTTGAAAACGTGGGAGACGCTTCATTTTGGGTGAATTATGTCCCAAATATACAATCTTAATCTAAAACTGGACCTGTGTTATTTACGAATTTAGTTTTTCAGATTTCTACACTCATGTTTATGATTAAGGTCTAATGATCCCTTTTGTATAAATCAGAACACTGCAGTTTAATCACTCAATTTAAAAAAAACCAACTAAATTGCGTCTAAAGTAAAAAGCATTGAGTCGATTAAAGCAATATTTACCAATTACCAGTTGGTTATCGAATTATACAAAAGGCAACCTTGTTGGTGACCTTAGCGCGGGGCTAACAGTTGGCGTAATGCTGATACCACAAGGTATGGCGTATGCTATGTTGGCGGGTATGCCTCCTATTTATGGATTGTATGCCTCAACTATACCTCTAATTATTTATGCGATTTTTGGTACTTCTAGACAATTGGCTGTCGGACCTGTTGCAGTAGTTTCACTTCTTATTGCAAGTGGTGTTGGTGCTTTGGCTGAAGTAGGCACAGCAGACTTTATTGGGCTTGCGATTTTAATGACACTCATTATAGGTGTGATACAAGTATTAATGGGTGTTTTTAAGGCTGGTTTTTTGGTCAATTTTTTATCTCATCCTGTACTTTCCGGCTTCGTTTCCGCCGCCGCCATTTATATCGCTTTCAGTCAATTCAAACACATACTTGGCATCAATGTTCCTAGAGGTAAGGTGCACGAAACAGTCTACCAAATCTATCTTCATTTCAGTGAATTAAATCAAGTTACCCTGTGGCTTGGTGCTTCTGCGATTTTATTTATTGTGATCCTTAAGAAAATCAATAAAAAGCTTCCTTTTCCCCTCATCATAGTCTTAATTGGAATGGCAGTGGGTTATCTTTTTAAAGTGGATCAATATCATGTAGCGATTGTTAAAGAGATTCCAGAAGGATTGCCTAGCTTCGGACTTCCTAAGCTTGATTTTGAGGCGATTATAGCGCTGTTGCCGTTGGCATTTACAATTGCCTTAATTGGGTTTACAGAATCTATTGCAGTTGCTAAGTCTATTCAGAAGAAACATAAAAATTACGAGGTTAACGCGAGTCAAGAATTACTCGCTTTAGGATTAGCAAATATTGGCGGATCTTTTTTTCAGTCCTTCCCGACTATGGGCGGTTTTGCACGTAGCGCGGTAAATGATCAGAGTGGAGCAAAAACACCAATGGCTGGTGTGATTAGTGCTATCATAGTTATGCTCACCCTGCTTTTTTTAACACCTTATTTTTATTATCTGCCAAATGCTATTCTAGCAGCTATAATCATTGTGGCCGTTTATGGCTTAATTGATTTTAAAGAAGCGAAACATTTGTGGAAAACGGATCGTAAAGATTTTACAATGTTTATTATCACGGCAATTGCAACACTTGTTTTAGGCGTTGAAGAAGGAATTATTGCGGGGATTGGAATTTCAATTATATCACTGCTGATTAGAGTATCCTATCCGCATATCGCAGAGCTTGGGTTAGATGTGAAAAGCAAGTCTTATTTGAATGTTGATCGATTTAAACATATCGAAGTAGACAAATCCATATTAATCGTCCGTTTGGATGCGCAACTCTTTTTCGCAAATACTCGCTATTTCCAAGATCGGCTGAAATTGCTTGAACAAAAACGAGGGCAGTTGAAAGCAGTCATTTTGGATGCACGAGGAATTAATGGGATGGATTCATCTGCTATCCATGCGCTCAAAGATATAATCGAAGATTATCAAAAGCGTGAGATTAGGTTTATGATGACAGGGGTAAAAGGACCTGTCAGGGATATTTTAAGACGGTCTAAATTACGGGCACTGATTGGTGAACAACACTTTTTTCTCTCTGTTCAAGATGCTGTGAACGCTTTTTATAACGCTGCTGAAAATCAATTCAGCGATTTAACATTGCAAACGAATGAGACCGACGATATTGAATGAAAAGAGTAGGCCTCAGAACTTTTTTTACGGAGATATTTTATCGAAATTTTAAACGATCTTTAATTTTGTAACAGAAAGACCTGAATCATGCGAATCAAATTAATAAGTATACTAATGATCGCAGCTATTACGAGCTGCAAAACGAATAATGAAATGGATCAAACGCAACAACCTCAACCACCAATTGCTAAAATAATTGAAGAAAAAGTTATCACACACGGAGATACACTGATCGATAATTACTTTTGGATGCGTCTTTCAGACGAAGAAAAAAATGCCGAAAGTCCAAATGAACATACACAAGATGTTTTGGATTATTTGAATGCTGAAAATGCATACACGGATGCGGTAATGGAACACACCGCTATGTTGCAAGACGACTTATATGAAGAAATTGTCGGTCGAATAAAACAGGACGACGAATCGGTTCCTTATTTAATAAATGGTTATTCATATTACACGCGCTTTGAAGAAGGGGAAGACTATCCATATTATTGCAGAAAAAAGGAAGGTGAAGATCATGTTGAAGAAATTATGTTAGACGGACCAGCAATGGGCAAAGGTCAATCTTATTTTGCATTAGGCGATCAATCGGTGAGTGAGAATAATGAGTTGTTGGCCTACAGTGTCGACCTTGTATCAAGACGTCAGTATACGATTCATATTAAAAATCTGATTACAGGTGAAATGTTTAGTGATGAGATTGAAAATACAGAGGGCGATATTACGTGGGCAAATGATAATAAAACAATCTTCTACACGAAAAAAGATCCAATTACATTGCGCGCAAATCGTATTTATCGACATGAGTTAGGCACTTCAACGGACAAGGATGTGCTCGTTTTTGAAGAAAAGGATGAGACCTTCACATGTGGCGTTTTTAAAACGAAATCGAAGCGATTTTTAATGATTGGTTCGCATCAAACACTTTCTTCTGAATATCGTTTTTTAGATGCAAATACACCGCTCGGTGAATGGAAAGTAATTCAGCCTCGCGAACGTGATCTTGAATATCATGTCGATCATTTTGAAAATGAATTTTACATCACAACAAATTTAAATGCCAAAAACTTTCGATTGGTTAAAACCCCAATTAACAAGACAACAAAAGAAAATTGGTTTGAAATTATCCCGCACCGTGTTGATGTTTTATTAGAAGGAATAGAAATCTTTAAAAATCAATTGGTTATTTCTGAACGCAAGGATGGTCTTTCGCAAATTCGTATCCTCAATTGGAAAAACCAAGCAGAGCATTATATCCGATTCAATGATCCTGCTTACCTTGCTTATGTTTCCTATAATCCAGAGTTTGACACGGATGTGTTGAGATATGGATACACGTCACTCACTA
>JALQVX010000110.1 GCA_023263555.1 Crocinitomix sp. | reverse complement strand
CTCATGTTTATTGGAGCAGTGGCTGGAGCGGCACGTATTGGTATAGAAATAGTGATGGTTTATTTTCTTTTACCAAAAGAGTCGGGCGTTTCAAATGCTTTTTTAGTATTATATTTACCCTATATCATCTCACAAATCGCTTTTGGAATAGCTTCCGGGTTTATTTCAAGAGCCATCTTAAAAAACAATTATAATGAGCAATGAATTAATTCGTGACAACGACAAAGAAAAAGGTCGTACACACTTAGACTCACGTTTCATGCGTGAATCCTTAGTAGACCGTTCGCTTTTGTCTTCATCTGAAGTAATAGACGAAATAGCGATTCTCCCCTACTTAGATGTAATTAGTGTTGGAGGAAAAAGTATTATTGATCGCGGCAAGTCTGCCGTTTTTCCCTTAATAGATGAACTTTTAACATTAAAAGGTAAATTTAAATTTGCCGTTGGTGTTACAGGAGGTGTTCGTGTAAAGCATGCCATGGCTATTGGATTAGATTTCGGCCTACCTGTTGGTGGTTTAGCTATGATCGTTGGGGCAAATGAAGAGCAAAATGCAAACATGATGTATTCTCTCATGGCAAAACATGGCGCTGTTCGCGTACCAAAGGATGATTACGCAGATCTACCTCACTATTTGGTAGACAATATGATTCCAATTTTAACACTTAACCCCCCACATCATTACTGGGAGAAACCACCACATAGAGGTGTTTTGCCTGAAAGTGGAGCTGACTTTGGGGCGTATATGACGGCCGAAGGGATGGGTTCCCGCTCTATGATTTTTGTGAAAGATCAAGATGGCTTGTATGATAAAGATCCTGAAAAACATGCAGATGCAAAACATATTAAACGTATTTCTGCACAAGAAATTCTAGCTGGGGATTTCGAAGACCTTATCATTGATCGAATGGTGATTGAGATGTTAGCTAAAGCAAGACATTTAAAAGAAATTCACATTGTCAATGGGTTAAAACCTGGAAATATCGTTAAAGCGATTAATGGTGAAAATGGTGGAACTATAATTTACAAAAAAGAGGATTAATGAGCAGTATGAATGATTTAGGTAATTTAATGCGAGATACATTAGATGCCGCAGCAGCAGATTATAAACACGATCTACAAATTTTACCTCATGTAAAGGTGATGAAAATGGGTGGTCAGTCGATTACTGATCGCGGCAGAAAAGCCGTCTTTCCGATTTTAGATGAAATTGTAGAAAACAAAGATAAACATCAAATTATTCTGACTTCTGGTGGCGGTACGCGAGCGCGTCACAGTTATCAAGTTGGAATTGATCTGAATATGCCCGTTGGTGTATTAGCAGAAATGGGAGGTGCGATTACCGTTCAAAACGCACGCATGCTACAAATGGTGATGGCAAAACACGGTGGAATCTTTTTGGACCACCTTGAGTTTGAAAAACTGCCCCTTTTCTTGCGTATCGGTTGTATTCCAATTATGCCGGGCATGCCGCCGTATAGTTTTTGGGAAGATATTCCAGATTCTGGTTCCATTCCTATGCACCGAACAGATTGTGGTGCTTTCTTCACTGCTGAAGCGTTGGGAGCAGATACTGTTTATTTCATCAAAGATGAAAAAGGACTGTATACCGACGATCCCAAGAAAAATCCAAATGCTACATTTATTCCGCGCATACATGTGGATGAATTAATAGAGATGGATTTAGGTGATTTAATAGTTGAACGCGTCATTTTAGATTATTTGAAACGTTCTCGCTTTGTGAAAAAACTCGTGTTTATTAATGGGTTAGAAAAAGGTGAAATTACAAAAGCATTGAATGGCGAACAAACGGGAACTGAGATCTACGTTTAAACCAAAAACCCCCTTTTTTCGAGTACCCTCGCGCTACGAGAAGAGACTTTTTAACGAATATCAAAGAAAGCTGTGCCTCAGGGTATGGCTTTCTTTCGTTTTATTAGCTTTTTATGAATTAAGACGTTTGGGTTATTAACAATTTTATGAATCAAACAAAGAAGCTATTTAACTGCATATCGCTAAGAAGGTAGACTTGAATAATTCGATTTTTTAAAACGACTAAAGCAATAATATTCCTTTTTAACAGTGATTTCACCATACATCAGCTAGGTATATTGCGCTTCAACGTTTTATTCTTCTTTCAAAATAAAGGATAATTTTAACATAAAAAAATTAGTGATTTATTCTCTATTTTGTTGAAAAGTTCGTATTATTGTGCAAATCAACTATATATATTATGAAAAAAATACCTACTATTTTAGTAATGTTAGTACTCGTGATTTTTGGCCAAGATTGTTTTGGTCAAGCACCGCCTACTCCGCTCTATGCGGCTCGAAAAAACAATGCTAATCTCTACACAATTGACACCACTGGAGGTGGATTTATAGTAGACGGATTTATACCTATGACATCTGGGTGGGGTCCTGTTTATAGTGTTCATGGTCTTGCTTTAAATCCAATTTCTGACGAACTTTATGTTCTTTACGAATCTGTTGGGGCTTACTCTTCAAACCGAAGACTTGGTATCGTGGACCCAATGAGTGGTGCCATTACCGATATTGGCGGAACTGGTTATTACCATTCTGACATAGAATTCGGTCCTGATGGACGACTCTATGCGACCTCAACCTCTTGGAGTCCAGGCACATATCAATTAAGAGAGCTTGATCCTGTTACGGGTGCTTCTTCTTTTTTAATGAACTATGCTTCTTCAAGTAACGAAAGTGGAATTGCATATAATCCGTTTGCTGATGAATTAATAAAAATATCAGGTTCTGCTCTCAGTACCATTAATATTGGGGGACCTATGCCAGTAGAAACGACAGAAGGATATTCTGGATCACACCCCTACCGTGCAAGTGCTGTTGTAGTTTACAGTGCTACAAAAGCCATTGTCGCGAACAATAGTACAATCTACTCTTTCAATCCGGTAACAAACAATTTTGCTTACATGGCAAGTTCAGGTGGTTTATGGTTTCATGCCTTCGCTTTTGGTAAACAACCTTGTGAACCAATTGAAATCACGGCGTCGTCAACAGAACTCTGCGAAGATCTGCCTGTTACGCTCGAGGCAACTGGTATCGGAACAATTACATGGGACGGCGGAATTACTGATGGTGTGCCATTTATTCCAGGAGCGCCTGGTGTTTACCATTATACACCGACAAGTGATACAGACGAAGATTGTCCTTCTGACGGAATTGATATTACCGTTATTGGTCTTCCAACAGTTATTGCTGGCGCAGGCGATTTAATCTTCTGTGAAGATGAATCAATTACACTTTCTACTGGCGGAGATGCTGATTTATATGTTTGGAATGATGGAGCGCCTTTGGATTTAACACCTGGACTTGGTACATATACCTTTGATTTAACAGGTTATTATACTGAAGGGGGTTGTTTAGGTGAAAGCTATGATGCCGTAACAGTTGAAGTTGTTGCTTTGCCTACGATTACAGCTACGGCTTCTGACTCACCAATTTGTTTAAATAATGAAGTGACCTTCAATGGTGGCGGTGGTGTTGAGTACGATTGGGATAACGGTGTAATTGACGGCGTTGCTTATACTCCTGCTTCTGTTGGGATAGCAACATACAGTGTTTATGGTACAGACGCGAATGGATGTTCTAATATGGCTTCTGTTGATGTAGAAGTTGTTGAACCTGTTTCTTTATCTGGTGTCGTTTCTGAGGAAATTGCTGGTGATGACGGTGCTATTGATATTACTGTTACTGGCGGAGCTCCTGCTTATACTTTTGATTGGGATAACGACGGAACAGGTGATTTTGATGATACCGAAGATTTAACAGGACTTGCTCCTGGATTCTACACGGTAGTTGTTCAATCTGAAGCTGGATGTGGTGCAAGCCTTTTATTCGAAGTAGGAACGCAAGTAAGCGTTGATGAATTTGGAAACTCATTCATTAATGTTTATCCAAACCCAACTCAAGATAATATTAACATTGAATTGGCTGGCGCTTTCACTTATGAAATTGTAAGCATTAATGGTGAGATAATCTTTAGTGGTTCAGCAAACGAAAAAGCAATCGTTTCATTAAAAGAACTTGCTGATGGCGTTTACTTTGTAAACGTTAAGTCTGCGGATAATGTAACGACAATGAAAATTGTGAAAAAATAGTAAATTACCTAATGATAAAAAAGGGTCTTGATTTCTCAAGACCCTTTTTTATTTTATTAAATATCGAATCTCTCAACCCAACCAAAAAAATTATCTCAACTCTTCACCTTTCCAAATATACCTGATTTTATATCCATTCCTATTTTATACCAACGTTTTATGAATAAATCAATTTTTAAGCCGAAGTAGGTAACCGATTAATTCCCTTCGTTTTAGATTTTAACTTGAAAACTGAGTAGTGTTAAAATAAATATTCTAAAAATTAACGAAAATTTCAGTTTTATTTGTAATATTGAAAAAAAATTATTGAATTATGAAGAAAATAACTACTTTCTTATCATTAGTGGTCTTGGTTCTCTTCGGTCAAAATGCGTTTGGCCAAGCACCTACGCCGCTTTACGCGGGTGATCGAAGTTCTAACCAGTTTAGAACAATAGACACCACCACTTGGAGTGTCGTTTCTACTGTAACAGCAACTTCTGTAGCAGGATATGTTTATGGAATCTATGGAATTTCTATGCACCCTGTTTCTGAAGAGATATATGTTTTATATGAAAATAGCTCGCCTTACAATCGTCGTTTAGGTACAATTGATCCTATGACTGGAGTTATTTCAGACATAGGCATTACTGGTGCGCACAACGATATTGACTTCGCTGCTGATGGAACGCTTTATGCTTCTGAAAACAGTTGGGATGGGACTTATCAAATTGAAACGATTAATCCTGTTACAGCTGCTGCCTCTTTTTATTATGATCCTCCTTCAGGAGGTTGGGGTCAAAACTTGTGTTATGATCCTTTTGGTGATCGACTCATTAGAGCTGACCGCTCGCAAGTCTCCAGAGTTACTGTTGGTGTCCCTGTTGAAACATATATCGGATCCGGTAGCGAAACACAAGCCTTAGTAATGGTTAATTCAAACACTGCTATGATTACCCGTTATGGTAGTAGATATTCACTTAACATTACTACTGGCACACAAACATATATGGGTTCCATGGGCTTTACATGTCACGCATTAGGCTTCGGGAAAGAGCCATGCGAAGATCTAGATATTACTGTCACGACTACCGAACTCTGTGAAGGAGATGAAGTTACATTAACTGCCGTTTCAGCTACTGGAGGAACTATTTCTTGGGACGGAGGTGTTGTAAACGGCGTTCCTTTTGCTCCAGGTGTTCCGGGAGAATATGACTATAACGTTACAAGTGATTCGGAAGGTGATTGTCCTGCAGATGGTCCTGTAACAATAACTGTAATTGGACTTCCAACAGTTATTGCTGGCGCAGGCGATTTGATTTTCTGTGAAGATCAATCTATTACACTTTCTGCTGGTGGTGATGCTGATTTATATGTTTGGAATGATGGCGCCCCACTTGATTTAACACCAGGTGTTGGTACATATACCTTTGATTTAACAGGTTATTATACTGAAGGTGGCTGTTTAGGTGAAAATAATGATGAAGTAACAGTCGAAGTTGTTTCTTTACCTACGATTACCGCTACAGCTTCTGACACGCCAATTTGTTTAAATAACGAGGTTACCTTCAATGGTGGTGGCGGTGTTGAGTACGAATGGGATAACGGTGTGATGGACGGTGTTCCTTATACTCCTGGTTCTCTTGGAACAGTAACGTATACTGTTTATGGTACAGATGACAATGGTTGTTCAAACATGGCTTCTGTTGATGTGGAGGTTGTTCCTGCCGTAAGTATTACAGCTGTTGCTACAGACGAAATTGTTGGTGGTGATGCGACGTTAGATATTACGGTATCTGGTGGAGCACCTGCTTACACGTTCGATTGGGATAATGACGGAACTGGTGATTTTGATGATACAGAGGATTTAACAGGATTAACTGCTGGTGAGTATACAGTAGTTGTTCAATCTGAAGCTGGATGTTCTACAACAGCAACTTACCGTATCGACAGTCAACTAGGGGTGACTGAACTAGATGGCGCTTCTATCGTTGTTTATCCTAACCCTACTCAAGATAATATTACGATCCTTTCTGCTGGTAATTTCAAATATGAAGTTGTAGCAATAAATGGTGAAGTACTTTTCAACGGTTCTGCCGTAGATACAAAAAATATCTCGCTACTTGAATTTGCAGATGGTGTTTATTTTGTGAACGTAACTACAGAATCAACTACTTCTACTATTAAGGTAGTAAAAAAATAAATATTCAACTCTTATAAAAAAAAGGACCTTAATTAATTAAGGTCCTTTTTTTTATCTCTATATTTATACTATGAATCGTTATCTAATCCTACTTCTCTTCCTTGGTGTTGCTGTGTTTGCTAATGCCGAACCTAAAACAATCAAAATTAAACATGAACGGGGCGTGAAATTTGTTTATGATACTGACAGTTCGGTTATCGACCACAAAGAAAGCACAAAATTATTTCAAACATTCTACCATTTTTATAATTCGATCTATGAAAATGACACAGCAACTTATTTCAACCTATTAAGTCCTGCTACACTTAAATCGATTCAAAAAGCGCAACTCGATAAAAAGTTTGCGCGCTATAAAACTTATGTTTGTAAGCTCGTCGGGAAACTACAAATTGAATGGATTAAAACATTACCTGATAAATTTATCGAGACAGAAACTGTTTACATGTGTATGATTCATTTACCCCCAAATAAAACGGCGCCAAACCGCGTAGGGTTTGATCCTGCCAAACGTTTCAAAAAAAACGACCCTTCTTATATTGGTTTAATGTTAGTAAAAATAGAAGAGGAATATAAGGTTGTTATTCCTTGGTAAAAACTAAAAGGTCTTCGTCAATAAATCCATAGGTTTACCTTGTGCAATAGTTCCGTCATCTTTTAAATGTACAACTGAATCAGCCATTTCAAAAATAACATCCTTTCTATGGCTTACCATTAAGATTGTTGCTCCGGCTTCTTCTTGCACAACGCTCAACTCACGAATTAAGTCTCCAATTGAAGCGTCATCTAGGGCTGAAAAGGGTTCATCTAATAAAAGTATTCGCGGTTTTTGACAAAGTGCCCTCACAATTGAAACCCGTTGACGTTCACCCCCAGAAAGTTCACGAGGATAAGCTTGAAATAATTTAATTAAATCCGTTACCTCAAGTAAGTGCCTTGTTTGATCCGAAATTTGATTGGTAATCGAGGCATATTTTAAATTACCCTCTACCGTCATATTGGGGAATAGATTATAATCCTGAAAAACAAACCCAACCTTACGCGCAGCCAAACTTAAATTAATTTTCTTGGTCTGATCATACCAAACCTCATCTTTATACGTTATTTTTCCATTGTCTGCTTCGTCAAGTCCGGCAATTATGCGTAAAATAGTTGATTTACCAACTCCTGATCGACCATAAATCGCAGAAGTTTTTCCTAATTCAAAATGAGCACGACACGAAACCACTGTATTTCGCTGTTTCGTTTTAAAGATCTTATTTAAGTCAATATTAAGCAAGGTTGGAACGATTTGATTTACGAGTTAATAAATTTAAAAAGAAGATCAAAATAAAGCTAATAATCAAAAGAATGATAGCATACGAATGCACTGTATCATAATTCATGGCATTCATTTCGTCGTAAATAGCAACTGAAGCCACATTCGTGTCTTTCATTTTACCTCCAATCATGAGCACTAATCCAAACTCACCAATGGTATGTGCAAAAGTCAACAGCACGCCGTTTAAAATCGCTTTGCGAATAATAGGAAGATAAACATACCATAAAGCATTAACCCGTGACTTATTTAATAAAATCGTAGACTCAATTAGATTTTTCGGAATACCTCTAAATCCATTGATAATTGGCGTAAGCATAAAAGGCGTACAAAAAATAATGGAACCTAACAAGATACCGGGAAAACTAAAGGCTAATGTGATTCCAAATGTAGACTCGATAAAATGACCAACAGTACTCTTTGGTCCTAAAAAAATAAGAAAATAAAACCCCAATACTGTTGGTGGTAACACGATCGGCAAAAGAATTATACTTTCGAGAAATACTTTACCCCGCCATTTTGAAAACGCTAAGAAATACGCTATTGGAATTCCAATAACGAAAAGAATGCTTGTCGTTAGACAAGCCAATTTAAAGGTGACGTAAAATGGTGTAAAATCCATTAATCAACAAGATAACCGAAGTAAACGAGAATAGCCTTGCATTTTGCAGAAGAAAGAAATAATTTCAATTTCTCTGTTGGTCCTGCATTTTCATTTTTCCCGCGGTTCAAGACCATTGCTCCCTGCTCGATCGGATCAAAAAGTGTTGGATCAACTTCGAAGAAACCGAAGAGATCCTCGTTTTCTATGCGAAACGAATAACTCGTAAAAGCCGCATCAACTGAGCCTGTCGTTAAATATTGATTAATTTGGCCTATACTTTCTCCTATAATTAACCGCTCTTCTAGGCTGTCTTTTAAGCCTGTCTGAAGTATAAACTGATCTGCTGCCATGCCATAAGGCGCCAAACGTGTATCTGCCATGCCAATTCGTGATAAACTTAAATCTCTCAATGCATCTTCAATTGAAGTATACCCCGCTTCTTTATCATACGCAAAAACCAATCTACCTTTTGCGTATGTAAAAGGTTGTTCTCCATTTCCTTTTTCGAAGATCGCCTGGGGATAAGCCAAATCAGCAGAAATAAATAAATCGTAAGGAGCACCGTTTTCAATTTGAGCAGCTAGCATACCAGACGATCCTGCAGTAATATTACATTGAATTCCCTCATCTAATTCGAACACAACTGCTATAGAGTCCATTGCATACTGCATATTAGCGGCACAAGCAACAGTAACAATTTCATCTTCAGTAGTTTTTGTATTATCAGGCGCTGAACCACAACCTAATAAAAATACCCCCCCTACTAAAATCCAACTTTTCATTCTGTGTAAATTAATCATTTAAAACTAAATAATAGGTTTTAAAATATCCGTTTAAGCACTAAAGATAACCAAAACTAGAAAAAAAGTGTAGATTTTAATGAATAGTCACATAAATCAATTTTAGCTTGATAAGAACGTAAGGTTTTAACTATCTTTGTCAGATAAAATTAAGAGTATAATTCATGTACAGGACACATAACTGCGGCGAATTACGTGCGCAAAATATAGGTGAAAAAGTAACAGTTGCAGGATGGGTTCAAACTACCCGTAACAAAGGAAATATTATTTGGATCGATTTGCGAGACCGTTATGGATTAATCCAAATCGTAGGAGAAACAGGTGTTGTTACGGACCAAGTTTTGGAAGAACTAAAAGGACTGGGGCGTGAATATGTAGTTCAAATTGAAGGGGAAGTTATCGAACGATATGACAAAAACCCTAAAATGATCACGGGTGATATTGAAATTAAAGCCACTGCGGTTAATCTATTAAATGCCTCTTTAGTTCCTCCGTTTGAAATAGAAGATGACGTAAATGTGGGTGAAGAACTAAAAATGAAATACCGTTATTTAGACCTTAGAAGAAAACCTGTACAAGACAAACTTAAATTAAGACATAGGGTATCACTTGAAACTAGAAAATATTTAGATTCAGTGGATTTTATGGAGGTCGAAACACCTTACCTTATAAAATCAACTCCCGAAGGAGCACGTGACTTTGTGGTGCCAAGCCGCATGAATCCTGGACAGTTTTATGCCCTACCCCAATCTCCACAAACATTTAAACAATTGTTGATGGTGTCAGGTTATGATCGCTATTATCAAATTGTAAAATGTTTTAGAGATGAGGATTTAAGAGCAGATCGTCAACCTGAATTTACTCAGATTGACTGCGAAATGGCTTTCGTTGATCAAGAAGATATTTTAAATACGTTTGAAGGCTTAATAAAACACCTATTCAAAACATGTCGAAATCATGAATTTGAAGGTGATTTTCCGCGCATGACTTATGCAGAAGCTATGGAAAAATATGGTTCTGATAAGCCAGATATTCGATTTGAAATGGAATTTGTGAACCTTAATGCTGTAGCAAAAGGTAAAGGCTTTGGAGTCTTTGATAATGCCGAACTCGTTGTGGCGATTAACGCAAAAGGTTGCGGTGAGTATTCTCGTAAACAATTAGATGCTTTAGTGGATTGGGTTAAGCGTCCGCAAATAGGGGCAACAGGCTTGATTTATTCTAAATGCAATGAAGATGGTTCATTCAAATCTTCTGTCGATAAATTTTTCGATCAAGAAGCATTGGCTCAATGGGCATCTGTTTGTAAAGCTGAAGCAGGCGATTTAATCTTAGTTTTATGTGGCGACACAGACAAGGTAAGATCGCAAATGAACGAGCTGCGTTTACACATGGGAACAGAAATGGGTTTGCGTGATCCTAACGTATTTGCTCCATTGTGGATATTAGATTTTCCTTTATTGGAATGGGATGAAGAAAGCGGACGTTTTCATGCTATGCACCATCCGTTTACATCACCTAAAAAGGAGGATTTTGATTTAATTGATACTGAACCAGATAAAGTTCGTGCCAATGCATATGATCTAGCTATGAATGGCGTCGAATTGGGTGGAGGATCAATTCGAATTCACAATAAACAGCTTCAAGCACGTATGTTTGAATTACTCGGTTTTTCAGATGAAGAGGCAAAAGCTCAATTTGGATTTTTAATGAATGCTTTTGAATATGGCGCTCCACCACATGGAGGCTTGGCTTTTGGATTCGATCGACTTGTTGCTACAATGGGAGGATCTGATTCGATTCGTGATTATATCGCTTTCCCTAAAAATAATAGCGGGCGTGATGTTATGATTGACTCCCCTGCACCCTTGGCTAAAGATCAAATGGACGAGTTGTTTTTAACAACAATAAATCCTAAAGAATAGAACAGATAAAACCATATGCGCTCCCTAACCGTAATTTTTCTTTTGTTTTTTAGCATCATCAGCTTTGCTGAAGATGAAGATTTGGCGCTCTTAATCAGCCAAAACCCTGATTCGGTTTTATATGAAGCTAAACTTGCTTTAGAAAAAACAGTAAACCCACTTGAAAGAGCAAAAAAACTACATATTATTGGTTTATGTCAGAACGAAAAGGGAGAAACTAATTCAGCAATTGAGTCATACCTAAAGGTGGGTAAACTATTGCATAAGTATGCACAAAACGAAATAGAATTAGATATAAAGAATAAACTTGCACTCTCAAATAGTTATTACATTTTAGGAGAACTAATTACCGCAGATAGTATTCTTCAATTGAGTTATCTTTCTTTACCGCAAATCAATAATTATTCACTACAAATTAATGTCTTATTACAAACCGGTTGGTTGAGTCGCGAAAGAGGAAGACACAGCGAGGCTTTAGGTTATTATCTTGATGCACTCATAATTGCAGAGAATAATAAAGATGAAATTCAAATGGCAAATGCATATGCGCGAATCGCCGTTGTTTATCATGTCATGGAAGATTATAAAACAGCCGAACGTTATTATGATCAAACCCTTGAGCTCTATCAAAAACTAGACTTACGGAAAGAGGAAGGAAGGCTGTATAATAATTACGGGCTCTTGTATCAAAACAAAAACCTCCCTGTAAAATCAATCTATTATTACGAAAAATCAATTGACATGTGTCAGGCGATTGGCAATACACGAGGAGCTGCTATTGCAAAAGAAAATTTAGGTGTCGTTTGTTTTGAATACCTTAAAAATAATACGGTTGCCCTTGATCATCTTGATTATAGTGCCAATGTTTGGAGAAGCTTTGGTGATATCTACGGTCAAGCTCAAAATTTGGTTTACAAAATAGATGTTTACATGGATCAACAAGACTTTAAGAAAGTAGTGGACACAGCACAATATGCATTGGAATTAGCACGAAAATCTGGTGCTAAAGATGTTGAACGAGACGCACTACTTCAGTTAGCCAAAGGTTATGATGGATTACGCAAAATTGAAGATGCCTATCACTTTTTCTTTGCCCACGTATGTTTAAAAGATAGTCTCGAAGAGCTCAATAATTTTGAGAAGATTAGCCTTATGAGTCAACGTCTTGAACTCCAAAAAATTCATGTGCAAGACTCGCTGAACATGGTTATTGAATACAACAATCATAAAGCTATCGTAGATGCACAATATAAAGAACAGCGTTTTTGGACAATTATACTTTCATCTGGTTTTATTGCGCTCATGGTTATCTTAATAATTTTAATAAGAGCACGTCGAACCCAAGTGCGTTCTGCAAAAATTATCACTGAAACCAATACCATACTTAAAAGAAAAAATCGTGAAATTATAGATAGCATTACCTACGCAAAAAATATACAAGATTCGATTTTACCAACTCGAGAAGATATTGATCGTTTATTTCCTTCTAATTTTCTTTATTATCAACCAAAAGATATTGTTGCGGGAGATTTTTATTGGGCGCAAGAGATCAATGAAGCAGAAACACCCATTTATTTCTTAGCTGTAGTCGATTGCACTGGTCATGGTGTTCCTGGTGCAATGGTAAGTATTGTTTGTGCCAACGCCCTTAATAAGTCTGTTGTAGAAATGAAATTGACAAAACCTTCTGAAATCTTAGAAGAAACAAATACTATAATACGTCAAAACTTTAGTAAGGGCTCACTTCAATTAAATGATGGAATGGACATTTGCTTACTCGCTATAAAAAAATTAAATGATTCGCAATTTGAAATTCAATATTCGGGCGCAAATAATCCACTCTGGTTTATCCGAAAGAAAGTAGGTGAGCTTGAAGAAATAAAAGCAACGAAGCGTCCAGTTGGTGATCAAATGATCGTAAAAGCTTTCGAAAACCACACCAAGATCTTTGAAAAAGGAGATTTACTCTATCTATTTACTGACGGATACGCGGATCAATTTGGTGGCCCTAAACAGAAAAAATTCAATTATAAATCCCTAAAAGAACTTTTTTTAAATCACCACCATGAAAGTATGTCTAAACAAATGGAAATTTATGATCAAGTTCTCCAAAACTGGAAAAATGATAACGACCAAATAGATGATATTTGTGTAATGGGGGTTAAATTATAACCTAGATATACCTGTCCATAGATCACAACATTTGTGATTTATATCACTACCCATATCTTCCTTAATTCAGTATCTTTGCAAAAACTCTTTTATGAAAGCAATTGTCGGCTT
>JALQVX010000075.1 GCA_023263555.1 Crocinitomix sp. | reverse complement strand
TGCTGATTTTACAACCTGGGGACCTTTGGCCACATTTATTTTCTTTTTACTTTTATTTTCAGGTGCTTCAGCAGGATCTACATCAGGAGGCATAAAAATCGTTCGTATTGTGATTCTCATGAAAAATGGGTTTTTAGAATTTAAAAAAAGACTGCATCCAAACGCAATTATTCCTGTTTACTTGAATAAACAAGCCGTTCCAAGTCACATTATATACAATCTACTCGCCTTTATTTTTCTTTACCTCTTTGTTTTCGTCTGTGGATCGGTTATTATGACCGCCTTGGGTGAAAATTTTGAGGTGGCTATATCCTCTGTTGCAACTTCACTTGGTAATGTTGGACCGGGAATTGATGCTGTCGGTCCCTCCCATTCTTTTTCAGGAATTAGTGATGGAGGAAAATGGTTACTCTCTTTCCTGATGTTGTTCGGACGATTAGAGCTCTTTACCGTCGCACTTCTGTTTACCCCTTATTATTGGAGACGCAATTAATCGAGTACATCAATTAAAGGTCGACTTGCTATTTAAAAGCTTATTTTCAACTCCTCTTTTTCATGGTATTGAGTAAAAAATTGATGATTGATTAGCGTTAAGTTAGTGAATTACCATTTTCTTTTAACTTTGTAAAGATGCAAAACCCAAACAATATATTAAAAGAAGTATACGGTTATGATGAATTTCGACCGCTTCAACAAGAAATAATTGAACACACCTTAAGTGGACAGAATTCAGTCGTAATCATGCCTACAGGCGGAGGTAAATCAGTGTGTTTTCAAATTCCTGCCTTGATCTTCGAAAAAGTTACCTTGGTTATTTCTCCACTTATTTCATTGATGCGAGATCAAGTTGAAGCATTAAAAGCCAATGGAGTCGCGGCGGCCTATTTTAATAGCTCTCAATCCGATTTTGAAAAGCGAATGATTGTGGAAGAATGTCGTTCCAATCGACTAAAACTTTTATACCTGTCACCAGAGACGTTGGTACACGCTTTCGATTCATGGCTAAAAGACATACCTGTCTCATTTGTTGCCGTAGATGAAGCGCACTGTGTTTCCATGTGGGGACACGATTTTCGTCCGGAATATGCGCAATTAAAAAACTTCCGGAATCATTATAATAATGTGCCTTTTATGGCACTTACAGCAACTGCTGATAAAATTACTCGAAAAGATATTTCCGATCAACTTGGCTTGGATGATCCTCAGCTTTTTCTCTCTTCTTTTAACCGAGCGAACCTCAGTTTAGCTGTTCGTCCGCAAGTTCCAGCGAAAAAAAAAGAGAAAGAAATCATTCAATTTGTAGGTGAGCGTAAGGAGGAATGTGGGATCATGTATTGCTTGTCTCGGAAAGAAACTGAAAAATGGAGCGCATTTTTTAATTCCAACGGGTTTAATGCTCGCCATTATCATGCAGGCATGACTTCTGAAAGCCGAGAAGCCGTTCAAGATGGATTCATCAATGATCAATTCACCATAATTTGCGCGACTATTGCGTTTGGAATGGGAATCGACAAGTCAAATGTAAGATGGATTATCCATAACAATCTACCGAAAAATATTGAAGGTTATTATCAAGAAATTGGCCGCGCCGGTCGTGATGGCTTGCCAAGTGACACGGTTCTTTATTATAATTATCGTGACGTTATTTTGTTGAACGATTTTGTGCAGGAATCTGAATTTAAAGAAACCTATCTCGAAAAAATCAAGCGAATGATTCAGTATGCGGAAGCAACCTCTTGCCGCCGTAATATCTTATTATCTTACTTTGGTGAATACAGTGACGAGCCTTGTAATAATTGTGATGTTTGCCAAAGTCCACCCGAATTTATAGACGGAAAAGTGATCGCACAGATGGCTATTTCTGGCATCCTTCGTACACAAGAAAATATTGGTTCTACCATGCTTATTAACATTTTGCGAGGAGCAAAAACAGGAGAACTATACGAACGCAATTATCATCAACTTAGAACATACGGTGTCGGCAATGGGCATAGTTACGCGGAGTGGCAACATTACATCAACCAACTCATTAACCTTGGCTTTATTGAAATCGCCTATGACGATCATTTAAAATTAAAGATTACGCCGGAAGGGCATGCCATTATAAAAAATGACAAAAAGGTGCAACTCTCGCGATTCATATCGCAAGCAAAGAAGAAAAAAATAGAGAAAGAAAGTAAAACACAGAAAAAATCTTCAACAGCTGTTGAATCGAGTTTATTCGAATCACTTCGCGCCTATCGAAAAGAGATTGCTGCTCAAAATAAAGTGCCTGCTTATGTTATATTTCATGATGCTACCTTGAATGAAATAGCTAATCAACTGCCCAAAAATGAGGCAGAGCTTCTAGAAATTCAAGGAATGGGAAAGTTAAAGTTAGAACGTTTCGGCGAAGCCATTCTCCAAATAGTTAATAATCATAAACCGAAAGAAATCACATCCAAACTAAGTACCAGTCAGCAAACCTTGGCGCTCTACAATAGCGGGTTAAGCCTAGATGAAATCGCAGCAGAAAGAAACTTAAGTCCCACCACAATTATTGGGCACCTCTGTAAATTATTTGAAGAAAATCATCCAATTGATCTCAATAAATACGTAACAGAATACGAAGTAAATCAAATTCGATCCTCTCGAAAAAAACTAAAAAATACGAACCAATTAAAACCAATTTATGAGGATTTAAATGGAGAAATAGATTTCCAAAAAATTGCGATTGGTTTAACCATTTTATCAAAATATCACTAGCTTGCTCTATGGATTTAAAAAGGAGTACTTCAATCTTGATTTTACTTATTGCCATTGTGTTTACACTCATAATTGGTAAAAAATTCTTGCTACCACTTGTTTTAGCGGGATTGATTTGGTTTTTTGTTAAAGAAATCAGAAAACTATCGGAGCGAATTCCATTCATTGGTAAGCGCTTGCCACGTTGGCTTCACAATCTTGTTTCTATATCGGTTTTATACGGAATAGTGGGTATAGTCGTAAAGATGTTGGCTATCAATATTAACGAACTTACGCAGGAAGATAATCTTGCCGTTTATATCCATAATCTCGAAACAATAAACAACTTTATTTATCAGCAATTTGGCATCAGCGTAGAAACATTTTTAAACAATTCTACCGATAAAATAAACTATTCAAGTCTCATCCAGGGCGCCATATCATCTGCAACTGAGCAACTTGGAAATTTATTTATGATTGGACTATATGTCCTCTTCATGTTGCTTGAGGAAACTGCATTCACAGGTAAACTCGCCGCCATGGCCGGAAATGAGAAAAAAAAGGAAGAGTGGAATAATACGCTGAAAAAAATCAGTGATTCGATCGGAAGTTATCTTGTTTTAAAAACAGTCGTGAGTTTATTGACCGGGGTGTTAAGTTATACCGTTTTAGCCATAATTGGCATAGATGCTCCCCTCTTTTGGGCCTTCTTAATTTTCTTATTGAACTACATTCCTACAGTTGGATCGCTTATCGCTACGCTCTTTCCGGCGTGTATGGCCTTATTGCAAAGTAGCGAGTTAAATTTAGCATTGATGGTCATTGTCGCTGTAGGTGCTATCCAACTCATTGTTGGTAATATTATTGAACCACGCGTCATGGGAAATTCATTAAATGTTAGCTCCTTAGTTGTTATTTTAGCACTAAGCTTTTGGGGAGCAATTTGGGGCATTACTGGAATGGTTTTGAGCGTTCCAATAACAGTCATCATGGTCATTCTTTTCGGTCAGTTTGAATCAACCAGAAAAATTGCACTTTTACTTTCAGACAAAGGTAAATTAGAACTTTGAAAAATAACTTGACTAAAAATGACTTTGCTCAGATTCATCAAATAAGCGAAGTGTATTCCATTTTTTTTACTAATTTTATAGTTAGAGGAGCTTAACTTTATAGAAGTTTCCCTGAAACAAAATAATCAACTTGAAAATAAAAAAATGACACTTAAAAAAACAGCATCAGTTATCATCCTTTCTTTCAGCTTTTTAGCTTTCTCTTGTGGCTCATCTGCAACTGAGAACGACGCAACAACCGAAGGAACAGATAGCTCAAGTACAACAGTTATGAACGATTGCAGCGCTACCTGTGACAAGAATAAAGGTTGCTCAGACGAGTGCAAAAAAAACTGTGATGATCCTTCAAAATGTGCGAACTCAGCAAATTGCACACATGGTGAAATGAATGATAGCACAATGGAAGATGGACATGCCTGTGAAGAAGGTGCGTGCATGGAAGGTGCTTGTGGTGGAGGTGAATAGTCACGTCTAACAATAAAAAGTATCAACTCATTTAACAAAAGTGCATGCAAACGAAGGCGGAGATTGTAAAAGATTGGCTTACGAGATATACAGGAACAAAATTGGAAGATTTTGGATCCTATATCCTCTTGACGAATTTTAATAAATATTTGGAAATCTTTGCAGACCTCTATCAAGTTAAAATTGATGGATTAGACAAAGCTATGCCAAATTGTACTGCACATGATATTACAATCATCAATTTTACCATGGGTAGCGCGAATGCGGCAACCATCATGGATTTGCTAAGTGCAATCTCTCCAAAAGCATGCCTTTTTCTTGGTAAATGTGGGGGACTCAAAAAGAAGACAAGTATTGGTGATTTTATTCTACCAATTGCTGCTATTCGTGGTGAAGGAACGTCTAACGATTATTTCCCTTCCGAAATTCCTGCATTGCCTGCTTTTAATTTACAAAGAGCTGTCTCCACGACTATTCGTGAATTCAATCGCGATTATTGGACAGGGACAGTTTACACCACAAATCGAAGAGTTTGGGAGCATGACTCGGATTTTAAGGAGTATTTGCGAAAAACAAGAGCCATGGCGATTGACATGGAAACGGCCACCTTGTTTATTACAGGTTTTGCGAACAGAATTCCTACTGGTGCCCTTCTACTCGTTTCGGATCAACCTATGATTGCAGAAGGTGTGAAAACCAGTAAAAGTGACGAAAATGTGTCAAAAAACTACGTGAAAGAGCACATTGAAATCGGAATTAAATCGCTTGAAGAAATCAAAAACAACGGTACATCTGTACGTCATTTAAGATTCCCCTATTCGGAAGAATAAGGTAAATTAATTCCATTTTAAATTGAATATTATAACTAGAAATTGGCTAAAATGGAATTGCTGTTTGACCATGAATCAAATTTAAGTTCTCCAGACGAGAAAAAGAAAGCTGTAAAACGAAAAATGGCTTGGAGAATTCTTGTCATCTTTTTCCTGATCTTTTTATTTCTCTTAATTTTTATTGGTGATGATGTAGGTTCAGTTTATAGTTATGCAATCTCGCTAACGGTTAGTTTGATAGGTATGATTTACCTCTATCTAACCAAGAATCCCGACCCTCTATTTACCTTCGGATCATTATTAGGATCTATTATAGCACAATCATCAACATGGTTTGTAATTGGAGCTTCTCATTATGTGGATTTTTTATGGATCATGATCTGTTCTGTAGTCGCCTATTTAGGTGCTAATAGAAAATATGCTACCGTCTTAATTATTGCCAACGCTCTGGGAATTGGTTATTATGTCTATTTTATTCAGAATGATCATTTCATGTACATCCAACAAATTGGAAAACTTCAATTAACCAGTAATTACTTAGAAATCAGCTTAGCCATCTTTGTTTTAGGTTATACCATGTATGAATTTATGGGGTTTCAAGAAAATTGGGAAAAAGCCTATCGTGAGACAAATGTGCATTTACAATCGAAAAATGAAACAATCGAAATCCAAAATAATCAAAATGTCATCCTTCTTAAAGAAATACATCACCGGGTAAAAAATAATTTACAGATTATTGTTAGCTTACTTCGCTTACAAAAACATGAATTGGACAATGAACAAGCGAAAACACAGTTTCAAGAGGCCATAAATCGTGTAATCGTGATGTCTTCAATCCACCAAAAACTCTATCGACAAGATGACTTTACGCACATTAATCTTCCTCTTCATCTGGAGGATCTAATTCAAGAGGTTAAAAGTGT
>JALQVX010000070.1 GCA_023263555.1 Crocinitomix sp. | reverse complement strand
GCTCTGGCCTTCAATGCGATAATTACCCACTTTATCTGTTGGCAACCAAATCGTATCAACACGCGGCGCCAATGATCCTTTCAAATCATAAACCTCCTCCGTATCTTCAAAAAACACATGATATTGATGTGATAAAAGACTCGATTCAAAAAGGACGAGCGGTTGAAGATCAAGTTTGATTTTTTCTCCAACTTGATGAACGACACCTTCATAATCTGAACGGACAGCTGATGTTGCGACAGGATTCAATCCCATGCCAAATTCCAGCGATTCAAGTAGAAATAAAAGTGCTTTTCGTTCTGCCAAAAAAACCAGCGATTCGCACGTGATCATAAAACTTTTCCCCTCCTCTTCTCCAATCAAATTACCATGTCGCTTAAATTCTTGATGAAGTTCCTGCTGATAGCTAGAAAGATCATTTTTAAATTCCTCTTCTGTATAGTTGCGTTGATAATCTATTCGCTCATTGTTTTTATACGCTTGATGAATCGAATCATTTAAAACAAGTAACCTCAGCACTGAGAATTGGCCCATTAGGGCTGCTTCCAAATCCATTTTATTCACACCATCATCTACTCTATTCGCACGTGAAATTGAATGACTTGCCACATCTAATAGCGCTTCACACATATTCGCCCAATCTCTCACTTCGGAAATAGTTTCGGTCGAAATGATGCCACCACCTTGCGTGCGCACGGTGGCTCTGATCTTATCTACATGGGCATAATACTCGAAATTGTGGAATTTAAATTCTTGATTATAGGCTTGGAGTTCTTGCACATTCATAGCCTGAATATCCTCATCAAGACTGGTTTGTCCGCAAGAGAGAATAACGAATAAAACGAAGAAGTATAAAAATCTAACCATGAAGCTTTAACCAATCAATTCAAAGATAACGGAAAGTAACGGAATGGCTTTTAGATTTTTTTAAAACGCCTCCCCAATCGTCATATAAAACTGAAAACCTTCACTTCCTCTTGCAACATCTACCCGCAAATGACTCATTTGTTTTTTACTCAATTGAAAACGCAAACCTCCGCCATAGGACCATAATTGACGATTGGTAAAGATCTCTCCGTAGGTATTCCCTACTGATCCTAACGAACTAAAAACCGTTCCTCTGAAGCGTTTATAAATACCAAAACGATACTCCATCTGAATCATTCCGATATTTTTATCAATAAAACGGCGGTCATTATAGCCCCTTCCTTTTTTGCCTGAAGAGAAATAATAATAGGTAAAAAAGGGGGAATCACCAATCGTTAAACCGGTATAAACATTCGTTGCCAAGGTATGCTTCCATTTAAATGTATGATAGGCTGAAAGATCAAATTGGATGAGGGAATAGTCAAAAGAAGCGCCTGTATAATTACCCGAATTTTCGGCAATGAGTGTTGCAAAAACCCCTTTTCTTGGATAAAAAATATCATCACGCGAATCGTAGCTTGTCGATAATCCAATCGAACTGACTACTCCTCCACCCTTCGCGCCTACTGGGTTATTTGCCGTGAGCAAAGAATCCTTTCGCGGAATATCGAAATAATCAAACCGGTATTGTACACCTGCCAAAAGGATTGGTTTTACACGATAAGATAAGGTCGCCAATAAACGCGGAAAATTAGCGTCATAGGTTTCTAAATTTTCTCGCTGCGAATTAATTCCTATGCCGTAATAATTGAAAAAATAGCGGTAATAGCCCAATTCACCATTCAGTTTCCATTTTTGCTTCATGTACAATTCGTACGGCAAGAAAAATAAAATTTGTTTTTTAAGGGTATAGGCAGACCCTAAACTAATTTGAGATTTTCGCCAGGCTTTTTCTTTACCAGCGTTAAAAACTAAAATTCCTGCCGCGCCAAAGGACAAACTGGTTTCGGGCAAATAAAAAGCAACCGGAAAACCAGAAATACTAAAATCATCTTTGGGATGATACTGTGTGGTATCTTTCACTAACGAATCGGTCTGACCGAAGACGAACGCCACACAAAAAAACGAAAAGGTGGATACAATTAATTTTTTCATGATTAATTGACGTGTTAAGTAGATTAACCTTACACCTCTTCTTAAACTCGCCCAACAGCAGCTTAAATTGCATAAAAAATTTCACCTTAATGGTACAAATGCGTTGGACGTAAGCGCCCCATAAATTAACACGTAGACCCAACCTTCTCTACGAATAATTCGTTTTAATCCGTATGAGATCAACTTTATTCATAATTTGCGCTTTTTCTTTTTTGTCTGCGTGTAGAAAAGATGAACAGCCACTTGACCTCAGCGGAACCTATACAGGCACTTGGGAACAGACTACATGGAGTTTTACTGAAGAACATTTCGTCTCTTTAAAGGAAGAGCGAGATTTTATTGTCAGTGTTTCGGCCGGTCTTCTTTTTTTCCTTGATTATAGCGCACCACTAGCCTATTTCGAAGACAGTACAACCTATAGGGCAGGATCTTATGCCGACAATTATTCCATTAAGTTTGAAAATGGCACAGTTGAATACTGGCGCGTGAAGAAAAATGGTGGGGGATATGATAACTATTATAATTTTATTGGGCAGTTGAAATAGCGTGTTCTCCTCTTATTGATGCTTTGACTTTTCTTTAGGCTTTTGATTTTACCTCACCTTTTCTAGTTGGCCTTCCAATTCTTGCACGAAGGCATTGAATTGGGATTTGATTTTACGCCAATCACTTTTCAAAAATCGGTTTTTTTTTCTGAAAATTCGATTTTATTGCCGGTTTTTAGATGAATACGAAAGACTTTATTTGTCGAATCCAAAACGGATGGATAATCACATTTTTCTATATCAGCAAATTTGATTGGCCCAAGGAGATTGGTCTGAATTTCGCCATTGCTGAAAGAAATAGCTTCGTTTGCGTATGCGTCTTTCGTTTTAATTCCAAGTATCAAAGGAGGCACCCAAGAAAACGTCAATATGATGACTAATTCTGTTGTTGCATCTAGGGCTATAATTGGATTGCGTTGATGGTAAAGCAATAAACCTAACAGAGGAAACATGAAAAAGAAAAACACTTTGAAGTATTGATTTCGTTTTGTGATGTTGGCTACTTGTATGTGGTAGGTGTTCATTAATTTACAGCTGACGTGTTCCTAAAAATAGCAAATTTAATTTGCTTCGCGACCTTCCCTGACATTTCGCTGTGATGGCTATAGTCCCGATAGAAATCGAGATGGACAAGTTGATGGGAGGGAAGAGTTATGGACAAAGGGGGATGATATTTACTTAGTATGATATGGGTAGTTTTACTATTTCCTCGGGAATAATTCTCTCAGTTAAATCATTCTTCCCAAAGATGCTCCATACCCCTTCATTATTCTTTCTCGCGTACAGAAAATCATACAATGTGACTTTAGTAATGAGTTTTTCTTCATCAAAATCAACGTTTTCTTCACCAAAAAACTTCCTATCATTTTCTACTTGCTGAAAGATTTTATCTAAAGACATGGTAGCATCTTGAAATGAAGACATATCACCAAGCATAAAAGAACTATAACTTATCCGAGAAAATATTGAAGTTCCCTCAGACATGATTGTATCAATATTGAATTCTGAGTTCATTTTAAATTCAAGCATTGCAGGTTTGCTCACAAAGCTTTTCATATAGGTCGATTCTTCCATTTTGGCATCTTCCGTATAGAGGTCGGAGGGTAAATAATTTACAACCTGTTCGAATTCGCCAAAGTTTGTTAACTCTATATAATTGTTGAATTCATTCTTAAGTTCATTCCGTTCGGTTTCAAAATTTTTCTCACACCCGAAAAGAACAAATATTAGAATTATGTATGATATTGATCTAGAGATTCGCCTCATTACCCATAACATCCGAATAAAAGCTATCTCGGCTGAGCCGAGCCAAGTTAGCGTTTATCCCTTTTTTTAAAAACCCAAGCTTAGCTTAGGTTTTATAGCTGATAAACACCACGAAAACCCAATTGTAAGCACTTGAATACTTTTGAAATGAGACAATTCACAAGCAATCAGGTTAATGGCATTCTTTCAAATATAGTATTTTTTTTTATTAGTGATTGGTGATTGGTGATTGGTCATTAGATTTTTTAGGCAAGAGGGGGAAGTACAAAGTACCGAGTATATAGTATTGAGTAGCCCCAATGTCATATCCCACGCAAAAAAATCTGTGGAAATCTGTGGTCGTTTTTAGCGTCAATAGCAATTGGAAAACGCAGTGAAAATCAGTTAAATCAGCGTATGCATAGCATGAGCGTTCTGTTTTTTTTAGGCAAAAGGCAGATGTCGGAGTGATTAGTAATTGGTCACTGGTCATTAGAAATGTCTTTTGTCTTTCGTCTTCAATCTTTCGTCTTTTGTCCTAGAGCGAAGCGATCTTAGTACTAAACATAAAAAACATCCCCATCTTCAACACAGGTTACATTTTCGAAAATAGGTTGGGCTTCAATTTTGAATTCGTCGGTGTATTTATAGCGCGTGGAGAAATGGCCGAGTAAGAGTCGGGCGACTTGGGCTTCTTTGGCGATTGTTGCAGCATCTGCAGCGGTGGAATGCCCCGTTGCTTTGGCGCGGTCATTGTGTTTTTGCGTAAATGTTGCCTCGTGATAGAGCAAACGTGCTCCTTTAATCCAAGCGGGTAATTTTGCGATTGGGCGGGTATCTGTACAATAGGCATACGAACATGGTTCTTCGAGCGGAAGGGTGACTTGTTCGGCTAATATGGTTTCGTTTTCTCGTTGGATGGTTTCACCGCGTTTAGCTTGTAAAATTTCAACCAATGATAGCTGGTATTCTTGAATTTTATCCTTGTCGATCTTCAATTCATCTTGTTTTTCAATAAATAAAAAACCGTAACATTCAATTCTATGTTTCAAGGGTAAAGCAAAGATTTGAATCGACGCATCTTCAAAAACCAGTGTTTTATCTTTACAGGAAAGTGTGACAAATTCGAGCTCAAAACTGAGGTAAACTTGTGCCAATTTAAATTGGTGCCGCACAATTTCTTCGAGTCCTTCGGGACCGTAGATTTGCAATTTTTTCGTGCGCCCGAGCAAACTCATGGAAGAGACAAGACCAAAAATTCCGAGGAAATGATCGCCGTGTAAATGCGAAATAAAAATGGCTTGGATCCGTTGAAATTTGACTTTAAAACGGCGGAGTTGCAATTGCGTTCCTTCCCCACAATCAATTAAAAAACGTCTTTCGTTGATATTCAAGAATTGAGCAGTTACACCACGTCCCAAAACAGGAACGGCAGAACCGGAGCCAAGTATCGTTAATTTTAAAGGCATAACTTATTCAATACGGCAAAAAGGCTGGTTACCGAACATGCAATTTTACATTCCCGGTAAACCTCCACCACGCATGCCTTTCATTTGGCGCATCATATTCGCCATATTCTTTTTATTAGACATCATGTGCATGATTTTCTTCGTTTCGCCAAATTGTTTGATGAGTTTGTTCACATCTTGAATGGAAGTTCCAGATCCATCAGCAATTCGTTTTTTACGGGGTCCATTTAACAAATCTGGCTCAGCGCGTTCTTTCGGTGTCATGGATTGGATAATCGCCTCAATACCTTTGAAAGCATCATCATCAATGTCAACATTTTTCATGGCTTTTCCCATTCCTGGAATCATTCCCATCAAATCTTTGACATTCCCCATTTTTTTGATCTGCTGCAATTGACCATAGAAATCGTCAAAATCGAATTTATTTTGCGCAATTTTCTTTTGGAGTTTTTTTGCTTCTTTTTCGTCAAATTGTTCTTGTGCTTTTTCAACCAAAGAAACAACATCCCCCATTCCGAGAATACGGTCAGCCATACGTTTTGGATAGAAAATATCCAAGGCGTCCATTTTTTCACCGGTACCAACAAACTTAATTGGTTTATTGACAACCGATTTAATTGAAAGTGCCGCACCACCGCGTGTATCACCATCTAATTTTGTAAGGATAACTCCGTCAAAATTAATGCGATCATCAAAGGCTTTTGCTGTGTTGACAGCATCTTGACCAGTCATTGAATCCACAACGAACAAAGTCTCCGTTGGATTGATGGCGCGTTTCACGTCAGCAATCTCATTCATCATTTGCTCATCTACGGCCAAACGACCGGCGGTATCAATAATGACCACATTAAACCCTTTGCTTTTCGCATAAGCGATAGCCGCTTCAGCAATTTTAACCGGATTTTTTTCTTCGCGATTAGAATATACCTCAACCCCCAATTGCTCGCCTAAGACATGCAATTGATCAATCGCAGCAGGACGATATACATCACAGGCGACCAATAAAGGATTTTTTCGTTGTTTATTTTTAAGCCAATTGGCTAATTTTCCTGAGAAAGTAGTTTTACCCGAACCTTGTAATCCGGACATTAAGATAATCCCTGGACTTCCTTTAAAATCAATGTCAGCTTGCTCGCCGCCCATTAATTCCGCTAATTCTTCGTGGCAGATTTTTGTTAATAATTGACCTGGAGAAATTGTCGTCAATACATTTCGACCAATCGCCTTCTCCTTAACCGTTTTTGTAAATTCTTTTGCTGTTTTATAGCTAACATCCGCATCAAGTAATGCGCGTCTTACTTCCTTTAGCGTTTCAGCTACGTTAATTTCAGTAATTTGCCCATGACCTTTTAATACTTTAAAGGCCCTGTCAAATTTCTCGGTCAAATTCTCAAACATCTTATTAACTTTAATTTTGGAGCAACAAAGATAATAATTTTATGGCGAGTGAAGAGGCTCACCTCCGATTTGATTTAGATATGGATTTGATTACCCACCTAGCACAAGAAAATTCGAAACGAAATTGGCAAGTTGTTGTTGACTATGTTGGCAATGATTCAGTCAAATTTGACGCCGTTATGGAACTCTTCCTTCACGGACCGCATCTGATTGTGCAACGAATTGGACAGCCCTTTGGAACAATGGTTGAAAAACATCCTCACTTCCTCTTCCCATACATTCCACAGCTGATAGCCTACCTAAAAACCAATCCGATTGATGCTGTAAAACGCAATGTGATGCGCAGTTTTCAATGGATCGAATTACCAGAAGAGTATGTAGGTGACATCTTTGACATTGGCATGCTCTTTTTAAAAACGCAAACCGAACCGAAAGCAATAAAAGTTTTTTCACTTACCGTGTTGCGTCAAATTTGCGAGCGTTATCCAGCACTAACCAATGAAGTTCTTTTTCAACTCGAAATAGTGATGAAGGGAGATGCATCTGCAGGTGTGCTCAGCAGAGGGGCGAAAGAAATGAAAAAATTAAAAGCAATCCTCGCTCAAAACTAAGCGCTCTTCACCATTCGAAGAGATGTATTCAACAAGGTTCTTTTCAAATTATTGCCAACAGCCTCACGGCCATTATAACGCAATGACATAGATTCAGCATAAGCTCCACAAGAGCGTATCGTTAAGATATCCCCTCTTTTTAATTCGGGCAATTCAACTCCTTCAGCAAAACGATCACTTGATTCACAAATTGGACCTACGACATCATACAGCAAATTATTTTCCGTGTGATTCGCTCCTAATTTTTCAATTTTATGCTGCGCACCATATAAAGCAGGACGCATAAGTTCTGTCATACCAGCATCTAAAATGGCAAAGTTTTTATCGTCTGATTTTTTGACGTATAGTACTTTCGTTATCAAACTCCCACATTGCCCGACTAATGAACGACCCAATTCAAAATGAATCGGCACGTTTAAAGCAGCTAGACCGCGTCTAAATGTTTCGAAATATGCTTCAAAATCTGGAATGATCCCTTCGGTTGGGTTTTCATAATTAATACCTAAACCACCCCCTACATTAAGATATGTAAATGGACCAAGCGTACGCTCAAACTGAGGCACAATCTCAAGGATTCGGTCACTCAATTTTTCAAAAACAGTCATATCCAAAATTTGCGATCCAATGTGAAAATGAAGACCAACAATTTGGACATGATTAAGCTCATCCAAGATTGTTACCAATTCTGCAAATTCGCGCACTGTTAATCCAAATTTATTTTCCGTTAAACCCGTTGAAATTTTCGCATGGGTTAGTGCATTCACGTTCGGATTCAGTCGAAGTGCTATTTGTGGACGATAATTCAACGCTTGCGCCATCTCATTGATCACCAAAATTTCCTCTAAACTTTCGCAATGAATCATACCGATTTTGCGGTTTAAAGCAATCGCGATTTCAGCATCTGTCTTACCGACACCTGCAAAAGCGATTGAAGAAGCTGGAAAGCCCGCTTCGATTGCTGCTTCAATTTCCCATCCGCTTACACAATCAGCTCCAAACCCTTTATTTGCAATGGTTTCTAAAATCTTCTTATTATTATTTGCCTTAATTGCGTAATGGATATGAAAATTATCCAATTGAGTAGCATACATTGCTGAATCTAAGGTTTGATTTAACAAATCAAGGTCATAAAAATAAAAAGGCGTATTTTCCATTGTTTAAAATTTTTTTACGAATTTACATAACAAAGTATTACCAAAGTTATTTTTATTATATTTGTATTATATTTTTAACAGAATGTTTTAATTTTAACATGGATAGATTAAGCAAAGTAATCGAAAAACTAATCAATCAGTCTCCGTTCATTCAGGAGGCGATCACAGAAGGATTAATCAATATTAGCTCCCTCGCACGCAAATTAAATCCTGATATTGAAAGAATTACAGGTAAAGAAGTGTCTGATAGCGCGATTATTATGGCGATAAAACGAATGCCACCGGGCACGAATCAAAAAATAGAACGTCGCATCAAAAATTTCATGGCCGATTTAGGTGACTTGATTGTAAGGAGCAATTTGGTAAAATGCACCTATAATAACTACATGGGAATTTCACAAGATCAAGCAAAATTTTTAAATCAAATTAAAGATGTGAGTGATAATTTCTACACCGTGTCACGGGGTGTTGCAGAAACAACCTTAATCACTAATGAGCAATTTAAGAGTGATATTACAACCATCTTTAACCAAACTCAATTAATAGCTGAATCGTCGAACCTCTCCTCTATCACCATGAAATTACCTCCTGTTAATTCAGAAATTTCGGGCGTTTATTATTATCTCCTTAAGAAATTGGCATGGGAAGGAATTAATTTGGCAGAGGTCATTTCAACCACAAACGAATTTACAGTGGTTGTAGACACAAAAATCGTCAGCAAAGCATTTGCAGTATTAATGGAACTAAAAACAGAAACTTTAGGTTAAATCGAATTGTTCCGCCCACTTTTAACATCTTTTATCCTTCGGTAACTTGAATATTCTTTATATTTGAAGCCATTCAAAATGAGCGTGAACGAAAAGATAGACATCAGTATTGTTGTTCCTTTATATAACGAGGAGGAATCACTACCCGAGTTGCATGATTGGATTGTGCGAGTTATGACCGAATACGCGTTCTCCTATGAGATCATTTTCGTTAATGATGGAAGCACCGACAAATCGTGGGAAGTGATTGAATTATTGCAAACAAAAGATGGGAACGTTCGTGGCATTAAATTTCAGCGAAACTACGGTAAATCAGCAGCCCTACACGTTGGTTTTCAAGCAACCAATGGGGAGGTTGTCATTACAATGGATGCTGATCTGCAAGACAGTCCGGATGAGATTCCTGAATTGTATCGCATGATCACTGAAGAAAAATTCGACCTCGTTTCAGGCTGGAAAAAGAAACGCTATGACCCGCTTTCTAAAACGATTCCAACCAAAATATACAACGGTGTAAACCGCATGATGAGCGGCATTAAATTGCATGACATGAATTGCGGATTAAAAGCGTATCGCAAAGAAGTGGTAAAATCCATTGAGATTTTTGGAGAAATGCACCGCTACATTCCAGTCATTGCAAAAGCAGCTGGTTTTCCTAAAATAGGTGAGAAAGTTGTTCAACATCAAGAGCGTAAATACGGTGTTACTAAATTTGGTTTGAACCGTTTTGTAAATGGATTTTTAGATTTATTTACCATTACCTTCATTACGCGATTTGGGAAAAAACCCATGCACTTTTTCGGATTAATCGGCACCTTGTTCTTTTTACTTGGAGCTGGAATAGCTGGATGGCTAATCATCAATAAACTCTTTATCGATACTGGCGCAAAACTCATTGCCGATCGCACTGAATTTTATATTGCTTTAACGGCAATCATCCTAGGAACACAACTTTTCCTGGCCGGTTTTATTGCCGAATTAATCGGACGTAATTCTGCTACGCGAAATAGTTACCTGATTGAAAAGGAGATTTAATTCGAATTTAAGATCGCCTTGCAGTAATTTTGCCAGCTAAATTCTTTGGTTTTTTCTTCGATATTTGAGCGATCAATTGGATGATCGATAAAACGTTGCATTTGCGCAGCCATGTGTTCCAAATCATTTTCGTTTGCCAAATAACCATTCACCCCATCCTCAATTGTCTCAGGAAAATGACCAACGCGTGTTGCGATTACAGGCAATTTAAAATTATAATTCAACGACTCTACTCCTGAAGGTGTAGCGCGCAAATAGAACAACAAACCACAATCACTCACTTGGAAGTATTTGTGCACATCCTCGTTCGCCACAAACTCATTGTGCAACATCACACGATCGCGTAAATTCAATTCATCTAATAAATCCAGCGGTTGATAATCCTTTTCATTGTCTTCTTTTTTGAAGAAGAGCGATTTCGCAATGCCAAAAACAACATTCTTAACCCGTGTAGAAAATTTCTTTTGATCCAAGGTATTCCAAAACGATTCACCACAAATAATCAACGAAACATCATCCCGTTGATCGGCTAGAATTTTATAGGAGCGAATCACATTGTGCAAGCCTTTATACTTCCGAATAAAACCAAAATAAAGGAAGACGTATTTTTTAAGATTATGCTCCGCCTTAAATGCCTCCACATCAAATTCAGGATTCGGTTTAAATAAATCGTAAACTGGATGAAATAACTTGATACAATAACGACCACCCTTCACATCACTATTTCGTTTTCCGTCATAGGTCAATTGAAAATTTTCGTTGGGGAAAAGCAATTTCAATTCATCTTGCGTACTGAGGGCATGAATGATAAAACTGCTTGCTTGTTTCAAACCCATTTTCGTAAAATAAGCATCAATGCGGCTATTTTCCTTCGGAACTACAAAATGCAAATCAAAGACACATTCGATTCCATGCTTTTTTAAGCGTTTTGCCATTTTGCTCAAAGGCAAACCTTGTTGTGCATTATACCATTGAAAGATCACCATTTCGGGTTGAATTTCAAGAATGGCTTTTACAGTCTTCCGCCAAGTGGATGGTTTATTATAATCAGTAATGTATTGGATTTTCACATCCGTGCCTTCAAAAAAATCAACTTTGGACGTTTTATCTTTAAACTCGCGCGGCACAATGGCAGGATACTGTTGTGTCCACGAAATAATGTGCACTTCAACCTCCTCAAATTGATCAAACGCCTTCGCGAGTGAGGTATTATAATTAGAGATGCCCCCTTTAAAAATAGGTCCAGGACCAAAGCAAACTATTTTTCTTTTGCTCATAGGTTTCCGCAATGCTTTTCATACACCCTTCTCATCCCCTCTTCGATCGAAATTTTAGGTTCCCAACCTAATTTTTCTTTCACAAAATCCATATTGCAATAGCGCGAATGAACGCCTACTGGTTTATCTAATAAAGGTTTGATTGTTGGTTTATATCCAGCAAAGCCGGTAAAAATATCAATGATCTCCAGGAAACTTGTCAGACGACCTTGACCGATATTAATCGCTGTTCCATCCGTAATATGATCCATAGCCAATAAAGTAACATCTAAGACGTCATCAATATGTACAAAATCACGTCCTTGTTGTCCACTTCCCCACACTTCAAAAGGATCTTCCTTCAAAGCAGCACGACGCGCGATTGCGGGAATAGGATAAGTTAAATTTTGATCCTCACCATACCCCGAAAAAGGGCGAATACACGTGATTGAAATACCGTAATGTTTTGCCGTAATCTGTGCTAAAAATTCACCTGTTAATTTCGTCCAACCATAGGTCATATCAGGTTGTCCCATGCGTTTAAAATCGATATCCGTTTCACTCAAAGCAATGGCACCACCGTCTGTTTGCAAATCAACCGGATAAGCGGCACTTGAACTTGGGTACAAAACACGATCTGGTTTATGTCTTGAAATCCAATAGAAAAACTCAGCATCAATCGACAAATCGAGCGCCACCATAATCGGATCACCATCAATCATAGCGCGACCACCAACGATCGCAGCAAAATGAAAGACATCATTAAACTTCTCAATATCCAATCCGTACGTCTTATTCAAAAAATTGGCATTTTGATTGAGCTTGAATAAAACCTGTCTAAAATCGCCTTTTAGAAAAATTAAATTTCCATCAGCTCGATAGGTAAATAAATCGCCTTTTTCAGCAATTTTTTCTTCCGCTAACCACTCATCAGGATGGTCACCTACAGATAAATC
>JALQVX010000156.1 GCA_023263555.1 Crocinitomix sp. | reverse complement strand
AAAAGACTTCCGGTATGACACATAAGACCTCATGTAAAATCCTACATTGAACTTTTAATATCGTCTAAAATAGCCTATCTTTGTATTAGAACAGAAGACAATGAAAGTAGAACAAATATACACAGGATGTTTAGCAGAAGCAGCTTATTACATCCATTCAGAAGGAGAAGCAGTAATAATTGATCCGTTAAGAGAAACAGCTCCATATATGGAGCGAGCTAACCAAGATGGTGTTAAAATAAAATATATTTTTTTAACCCATTTCCACGCTGATTTTGTTTCAGGACAGGTCGATTTAGCAAAAGCGTCTGGAGCGACAATTGTTTTTGGTCCAACAGCCAAAGCCGATTATGCATTTCATGAAGCACAGGATGGTGAACGATTTGAAGTCGGTAATATCACATTCGAATGGATACATACACCGGGGCACACCCTAGAATCAAGTACTATTTTATTGAAAGATGAGGAGAGCAAAGATCAGTGTATTTTTACGGGTGATACTCTCTTTATTGGAGATGTAGGGCGACCTGATTTAGCGGTTAAGCAAGGCGCGTTAACAGAGAAAGATTTAGCAAGTTTGTTATACGATTCATTGCGAGAACGGATTATGCCATTAGAAGACTCGATCATTGTTTACCCGGCGCACGGAGCAGGTTCGGCTTGCGGCAAAAAAATGAGTAAGGAGACCTTTGATACCCTTGGAAATCAAAAGCAAACGAATTACGCCTTAAGAGCAGATATGAGCAAAGAGGAATTTATTAAAGAGGTTTTAGACGGTTTAACTCAACCCCCACAATACTTTCCTTTAAATGTGATGATGAATAAGGCTGTGAATTCGACTATCGACGAAATAATCAATAGAGGAACGAAAGAATTAAGTGTTGAGATGATGAAGCAAGAAGTAAACAACGGGGCTTTGTTATTGGACGTTAGACATCAAAATGAATTTGTAAAAGCACATATACCTGGATCGATCTTTATTGGACTGGATGGAGGTTTTGCTCCTTGGGTTGGGGCATTAATTCCGGACATCAATCAAGCGATTGTATTAATTGTGGAAGCAGGACGTGAAGAAGAGGCTGTTACCCGTTTATCGCGAATCGGATATGATAATTCGGTAGGATACTTAACAGGTGGATTGCAAAGTTGGATTGATGCAGGAGAAGAAGTTGACCATATTAAAACGATAAGTCCAGAAGAGCTAGAAGCTAAATTAGCGAAAGAGAAGTTGGCTATTATAGACGTTAGAAAGAGTAGTGAATTTGAGGCGGAACATGTAGAAGGGGCGAACAATGATCCTCTAGACGATATCAATCAACACATGAGTGAATTTGCACCAGATACGACCTATTTTATTCATTGTGCAGGAGGTTATCGATCTGTTATTTTTGAATCAATATTAAAATCGCGAGGCATTCATAATTTTGTTGATATTTTAGGAGGTTTCGGCTCCATTAAAGCGAAGACTGAGTTACCTGTAACTGCTTTTGTTTGTCCTTCTACCCTAAAATAATTGTGATTTAACTTTTAATAGCGCGAAGACACAAGTAGGTGAAAGATTAATAAAACGTTAAACTCTAAGATTTCTGCTGCAATTCTAAAAAGTAGCTATCTTTGAATTAAATTTGAGACGGTGAAATTTGAATTGACCAAGCAATATATTGAAGAGCTGCAAGAGCAGATAGAAACGGGTCAAATCGATTTGATTCTAGAAATTATTAATGCTCTTCACCCAGCAGATATTGCAGACGTCTTAGAAAATCTTGACCCTAGCCAAGCGAAATCTATCTATGAATTATTAGATGATGAGAAGGCTGCTGAAGCGTTAATGGAATTGGACGACGATTATCGTACTGATTTTCTTAAACTTTTCTCTTCACTTGAAATTGCCGAGCAGGTAGATCAATTAAACACGGATGATGCTGCCGATTTATTGGGTGAATTAGAAGATTCAGATCAGGCAGAAGTGATTGCGCAAATGGAAGATCAGGATCATGCCTCCGAGATCATTGATTTGTTGCGCTATGATGAAGACTCTGCCGGAGGATTAATGCAGACTGAGTACATTATTGCCCGTGAAAATTGGCAAGTGAGAAGATGTGTTGTAGAAATGCGGAGACAAGCAGAAGAGGTGGAGAAAGTTTACTCGATTTATGTTGTAGACTCTGATGATCGACTTTTGGGAATTTTATCATTACGTAGACTTTTATTTGCGGAGCCTACAACACTCATTCGAGAAATGTATAAAAACGAGCGCATTCATTATGTCAAAACGAATGACTCAAAAGCAAGCGTCGCAGAAATCATGGAGAAATATGATTTAGTAGCTGTTCCCGTTGTTGATTTTCAAAATAAACTAGTGGGGCGTATTACGATTGATGACGTTGTAGATGTAATTCGTGAAGAAGCCGAGCGTGATTTTCAAATGGCGTCGGGTATCTCTGAGAATGTTGAATCTAATTCGAGTATTCTAAAAAATACACGTTCCCGGTTACCTTGGATTCTTATTGGACTTGCCGGTGGGATTTTGAGTTCTCAAATTATTAAAGGTTACGAAGGTACACTGGAAATAATTCCAACCTTGGCCTTTTTTATTCCGCTTATAGCTTCGACGGCAGGAAATATTGGCGTTCAATCTTCCGCAATAGTTGTTCAGGGTCTAGCAAGTAATGATTTTCAGATGAAGGGAATCCTGAGACGGGTTGGAAAAGAGGCTTTGGTGGGAATGGTTGTTGGATTGATTTGTGCTGTAATAATTTATATTGTTGGCTATTTTTTCTCTGATGACATTCATCTTGCTGTGACATTAGCCTTATCCTTATTTTTAGTGGCACTTTTTGCCGCGGCACTTGGAACTTTTATTCCATTAGCCTTGGATCGAATTAAAATAGATCCTGCGCTCGCAACTGGGCCGTTTATTACTACGGCGAATGATATTATTGGTTTGTCGATCTATTTTATTGTCGCTTATATCGTTTATTTTTAAGACCTAATATCGGTCTGTTAATTCTTTCACGAAGATGAAAAAAATTGCATTCTTGGACACTGTTCATTCTGTTTTAGAAGAAGGCTTGGCTCAACAGGGTTGGATATGTGATGATTTAACCCTTTTCAGTGAGACTCAAGTTAAGAAAGTTTTAGCCGACTATCACGGAATTGTTATTCGAAGTCGTTTTCCTATGAACGAGGATTTTTTAAAATCAGCGGAGAGGCTTGAATTTATTGCGCGTTCCGGAGCTGGAATGGAAAATATTGATGTGTCTTATTGTGAATCGCGGGGGATCAAACTTTTTAACGCCCCTGAAGGCAATAGAAATGCGGTTGCGGAACATGCATTGGCTATGTTACTGGGTCTATTTAATCATATAAAAAAGGGTGAC
>JALQVX010000316.1 GCA_023263555.1 Crocinitomix sp. | reverse complement strand
ATAAAGTGTAACCGAATTCATAAGCGTAATATGCGCCCAATGGATCTGAAGTTTCAGAAACGGCTATCATGATACCATTATCAGTTCCTCCTCCTGGAGCACCATAGAATTGAGAAATAAACCAGCGTTCAGCAAAGCGATCATACATTACAATAGGGTCTCCTGCTCCCGCTCTCTCCCACAGTGTGTTTAAGGAGTATGGAGGGGTTTCTGCATCTCCATTTTTTGCCCAAATCCGATAAGTACTGTTTACAGCTTGAACGAAATGATTCGGTCCAGCAGCTCCACTCGGATCAGGTGGAAATGCTCCAAATTGCCCAGTAAAATTAATAGCTGCTCTAAATCCACCATCTTTTTTTGTGCCGAATTCACTTTGTAAAGCAGGATCCACTCCTCCGGTTTCAGACAATCCTATATCACTGATTTCACTTAAATCAGCATGTCGCATTGGATTAATTGGTTTTGCCGTCGCGCTGGCGGACAGTGCTTCATCATCAACAGGTGTTAATGTTTTTAGCATCTCTCGAAGTGGGGGTGTTTTAACAAAATATTTGCACTTTTCAAAAGTAGTGCCGTTCTCAGTAGATGAATCGCTATTTGTTTGAGCGCTTGCTCCATATGTCGCCAAACATAGTGCAGAGATAAATAGTTGTTTTTTCATGGTAATTATTCTAATACCACAAGGTACAAAAAAATGAAGATTTAGAGGGTTCTAAAAGTTCTTATTCGTGAATTATTCCCTCATTTTAGAATTTATCTTGCTTTCTGCGCAAATCACCTCTATAATTTTTATCTTCGTGCTCGAATAATTTAAATGATGCCATTGTTTAAAAAAAATATTTTCGGACAAAAGATTTTTGTAAAAAAGTTGATCATTCGCCTTTTTGGAACATTGGTATACCCCCGTTTTAACTGGACACATAAACCGAAGATAAAAGGTGCTGAATTATTTATGCATTTGCCTGATAGCAACGTCATTATTGTGTCAAATCACCAGACATATTTTGCTGACGTTTCGTTTTTCTTTCACGTCATTCACGCTGCGTTAGTTGGTAAACCGAATCAAATCAAACGTCCAGGTTTTCTGCGTTGCAAGAAACATAATATTTATTATGTGGCGGCTGAGGAGACTATGAAGTCGGGCTTTTTACCCAAATTATTGGCGCTTTCTGGAGCAGTGACAGTGAACAGGACTTGGAGAGCGAATGGGCAAAATGTCCGACGTAAGGTGGATAAATCTGAAACACAAAATATCGATAAAGCTTTAAATTACGGTTGGGTAATCACATTTCCGCAGGGAACAACAACTCCTTATGCTCCTGGCCGCTTGGGAACTGCGATTTTGATTAAAAAGCATAAACCTGTGGTAGTACCTGTGGTAATTGACGGTTTTAGACGGGCCTTTGATAAAAAAGGATTAAAGAACAAAAAGAAACGGTCCACCTTAAAAATGACGGTTAAGCCGCCTTTGGATATTGACTACAGCCATACGGTGGAGGATATTTTGAAGCAAATCATGGATGCGATCGAACAAAGTCCATCTCATAATAAGTTGGAGAGAATTAAGCAGGAGTCTGCCAAGAATGACAGCACTCCTGCTGAAAATGAGTCAGATCAATTATAGGCCAAATTTAAAGGTTTGGTTTTGTCATATTTGATGTTAAACACAATGTCGTAGTCATTCGTTCCGTTCGGTTTAAGTTTGTCTTTCCACGTTAAAAATCCATTGACTTCATTGTGTTGTGCTTTAGAAATATTCTCTATTTCAATCTCGATTTCTGGATTCCGAGAAATAGGTAATTGATCTTCAACAATCAGGTCTAATGTTGATTTGCTGAGGTTTTTTACAGTGATTGAATACGCAAATGTTTTAACGATCTTATCTCCAACAACTTTTTCTTTACTCGCATTTTTTAGGAGGATACGTGTGACATTAATGTTGGATGTTTTCCCTAAACTAAGATCCATTGTATCGCTCATGTTAGAAGGATTGATATACGTGTTGCCAAGATAAGATCCGTCATGAAATATGGTCGCCTTTCCAGGAAGTAAATTCAGTTCTGCCAAATTGGTAATTTGAGCAATTAAGTAAACACTAGCATCTAGCTTTGGAACGGTATAATAGACATAGTCTGTTTTGAGCGAAGTATTTTTTACCAACACCATATTTGGTTGGTTGTCGGATTTAATGGTGTAGGGTAGGTCAATTGCATATTCTACAGATAACAGTTGTTCTATGGTTGTAACAAATTGATCTGCAGTGTAAGCAGGTTTTTCTGCTACTTCTTCAGCATCATATAGTGATCCTGGTTGCGAAGCTCCAGCATAACGCGTGGATGCATCTACATCTTTTCTTGACTCAGCGTGGCTGTAGTTATTTTGTGCGGAATAGTAATCCAAATACCATGGGTTCAAATTCGGTTTTGTTTTGTTTGCATATGGATTATTCGTCGATAAACTCAGGGGAGTCGCTTCCCAATCAATGCCGGTATTTTGATAAACTTGTGCTTTATAGGTGAGTTCAATTGTGCCGGCTGAATTCGAACTTCTCAGGTCATATAAAGGTATCCAACCTGCGTTATTCACCAAATACGTCAAGACTAATCTTCCTGTTGCCGCCTCTTCAGCTGAAACAGTTATTTTTATTTCATGAATCGGGCCTGTATTAACGACAGGCTGGTTCTGCTGAATATTAGAGTTATAGTTCACCAATTCATTGAGTCTCGTATTCATACGAGATTGTTTACGTGTTAATTTGACCTGAGTTCGGTTGAAATCGAGCAGGGTAGTGTTGATTGCATTCATTTCTTTGATGTAAAAGGCGAGTGCGTCGCGCAACAAAGGAATTGAATCATTTACTTTTCCAACGCCTTTAATGGTTCCATTATTTTCAATAATTCTTTTTTGGCTGTTCAGTACATCAATTTTATTTTGAACAGCTGCTAATTCGTATGAAAGATCAAAAAGGGAGTCTTCGAGTAGTGTAATTTCTCGTTGGATTTTGGGAGGTAATTCGTTGGTCGATATATTGTTGTCGGGTTCGGGGTAAAAAATCGTGTGTTTTGAATCTAAAATGATAATGCTACCAGTCGCATTAATTTGTAAAGTGGCAGGATTTATAGTTGGGCTTACTCCGCGTATGACTAATTCAGTGACTCCTTTTTGGACCGTATAGTTTCCTTGTCTTTTGATTTGGGCCCCTTGTTGGTAAACCACTACGTTTTTAATTGTGCTTTTAACTTCATATGTTTCGGATGCGAAAACAGAGAAGGAGAAAAGTGATATCGCTAAGAATATTGATTTCATGATATGATTTGTTATTTTCATACCAGTACAATCCATCTTCGATTAGGTTCAAAAAAAAGGATGTTTAACCGAAGTCAAACATCCTTTAATAAATATTATGTGAAATACTATCTGTATTTACCTAATCCTCTTGGTGATCCAACACGATCCATTGCACATCTAAATCCGATTGTTGCTGATGATAATTCTTCATCCATGAATCTTCTATTCGATCCAACAATCCAATAGGCTCGATCTCTCCAAGAACCACCTTTGTATACACGTGCATTATCGGATACTAAAGTAGTAGGCCAA
>JALQVX010000312.1 GCA_023263555.1 Crocinitomix sp. | reverse complement strand
TTATTACCAAATCTAGGTATTGCAATCGCACTGATGGTGATTTTTGTCTTCCTGTCTAGCTATATAAAGAAGACCGTACTTAAATTAGTTCTTAAAATTTCGCAAAACGAGGCCGTAAGTCGTTTGATGGCAAACCTGATTACAATCGCGTTCTTGTTAATCGGTCTTTTTCTAGCCTTAGGAATTTTAGGGTTGGATAAAACTGTAACCTCGCTCCTTGCTGGAGCTGGTATTCTGGGTTTAGCTATTGGTTTAGCTTTTCAGGATCCAATTTTGAATGTCATTTCGGGCGTCATTATGTCATTTAAAAAGCCGTTTAACATTGGTGACACGATTTTACATCTAACAATTATAACGGAGTAATCCAAGCGATTACGTTGCGCTCAACAGGATTTCATGGCTTCCAAATATCCAATTCCCGTTGAATAATAAAGTGCGTTTTCGAAAAAAGAGGAGCAATTAAATAATATCATCATCTAAGATTTGATGATTTACCTTTTTAAATACACGATTTTTATATTGAACCGACTGAACCAAAAAGACAATAAAAAAAGCCAAACAAATAATACCGTAAATTAAGAAAAAACCGCCCGATTCATCAAAAGTTAAATGGGAAGGAGAAGACAGAACGACAAAATTGACAAGTAAGATCAATAAACTGAAAGACAGACCAATAATGGACATCACTTTCGAAGTTATCGTTTTTATTTTTACTAAATTCCCAATCATAGCACCAGTAAAAAAAAGGACAAATACCAACATGATAGACCCAGCCTCCATGGTTAAATCTGCCACCCGACTGCTAAATGTAGCGCGAAAACCATCATAAGAATAATCCGACCAACGCGCAGAACTGACATCATTAATATATATACCCGTGACAAAAAAAAGGACGACCACAAGTACTAACCCAATAATATTCAATGCTCTCATAAACGTTAAATTTGATCTAAAAATAAAATTTTAATTGGAATTCCATCTTATCTTATTTCGAATGAGCTGCGTTAAAAAGTATCACAAGAAACCAACTGACTGCATTCACCCTTATATTTGTAACAATAAATAAATAACCTCATCTTATGACAAAAGAATTAGCAATCCAAAACGCACCAGCTTATTATCACAAGTACATTCAACTCGCAAGCGACGAAGATATAATTGATCAGCTTGAAGGAGGAGGAATTGATCTCTTTTTAGATGCCTTGGAAGAATTGGAAGAATTGGGCGATCACGTCTATGAAGCAGGAAAATGGACGTTCAAAGAAATCGTTCAACATCTTATTGATACTGAGCGTATTTTTGCGTATCGCGTCCTTCGATTTCTGCGTCAAGATGCAACCGAATTAGCGGGGTTTGATGAAAATGAATATGCGCGCAAGGCGGATGTAAGCAAGCGTAAATTATCCAATTTATTAGAAGAATATCAAATTGTTAGATTGTCGAATTGTTATCTTTTCAATCAGTTATCCGAAGAGGAGTTTAAATATGTCGGAACGGCAAATGGAAAACAAATTTCAATTGGCGCAATCGCTTTTGTTATGATTGGGCATGCCATTCATCATTTTAATGTCATCCAAGAGCGCTACACAAATCAATGAACTAAGTCTGTCGAAATCAAATAAAAAAGAAGTATTCTAAAATTCATCACCATGCTATCACGAAATTCAACCTTTCTCATCTTTGTGCTAATGATATTAACCATTAGTTGTAAAAAGCCTGATTTAAGTGATTCAAATTCATATTCAATGCCGTCCGAAGAACTCTTGCACGAAGGCACCTGGTTGCAATGGCCCCACGATTTTACCTACGCGAACCATATTCAACGACACGAAGAAACATTTATAGAAATCACGCGTGCCTTGCATACAGGAGAGCGTGTTCACATTATCGCCTATAACAATATTGAAAAAACACGAATTGAAAACGTACTTATTGGTGAAGGCATAAATATGGATCAAATTGATTTTTTAATTGCAGAAACAGATGACTATTGGATAAGAGATAATGGACCGATTTTTTGTAGAGACCAAAATGGAATTTCAACGATTCTTAATTGGGGATTTAACGGATGGGGCAATAAAACCCCTTATGAGAAATGTCAGCGCATCCCTGAAAAAATAGCAAATCATATTGGAATCAATCTCGTTAGTGTTGATTTGATTAACGAAGGAGGTTCTGTAGAATTAGACGGAAACGGCACATTAATGGCGAAAAAAAGTTCAATTCTAAATCGGAATCGAAATCCAGGCATCTCTCAAAAAGAGGTTGAAGATGTCTTCAAAAAATACCTTGGTGTCACGAATTTTATTTGGCTAAAAGGGGTAAAAGGGTTAGATATTACAGATGATCACATAGACGGAACCGCAAGATTCGTGAATGGAAACACAATCGTAACCTTGAACGAAGATGCAGCTTACCCGGGAGAATATGAGGTCTTAAAAAACGCTACCAACAGTTCGGGAGAAAAATACACCCTAGTTGGTTTACCGCTTAGCCAAAACAACTTGCCAGGTAGTAAAGAAAAGGGAATTTACGTTAATTTCTATATTGCGAACACGGTTGTTTTGGTGCCCAATTTTAACGATCCGAATGATGAAGTTGCGAATGGAATTATTCAAACACTTTTTCCTGATAAAACTGTAATTGGAATTCCTGCTATTGAATTGGGAATAGATGGTGGCGGGGTGCATTGTGTGACGCAACAACAACCAGCTTATTAAAATTTCCCTTCTAGGCTTTAGAATTATTGTTTATAAAAATTAGCGAAGCATCAGAAATGATTTTCAAATTAAAACAGATTCGTATCATTAAAATTTCGAACTAAAAGAGGGTTATGAGTTTTTTAAACGCAGAGTGGAGGAAAGTGATTGGCGATTGGCCACTGGTCAATGATTTTTCGCTTCTAAAATCTTCAAAAATAAGATCATCAGATCATGTTTTCCGAGTGATTAGCCATTAGAAATTGGTCAATAGATTTTATAGGTAACCTTGGACTTCGTCCCGGTAGCTATCGGGATCGCTCAGTTCGAGGGCGCATTGTTTTGAACTTCTGTCTTTTGTCTTGCGTCTTTGATCTTCTGTCTTCTGTCTTTGATCTTTTGTCCGTCTTTCGTCTTACAGCGAAGCGGTCTAACGTCTATATTTAATGCTGC
>JALQVX010000200.1 GCA_023263555.1 Crocinitomix sp. | reverse complement strand
CACAGCCTCGATTTGCGCTAAAACCTGTTTGGCTTTAGCCAAGTCCTTTTCTTTTAAAATAACTGCAGCATCAATTGTTGTGGCCAAATTAATTAGACTTTGAGCTTCGTTATTGAGACGTTCTATCTCCTTTTTATCTTTAATAATTTGCTGCATTGCCTTTATTCGCTCAGCTTCATTCGGAATCGACTCGGCCACCTTCAAATCTGTATTTAAAGCAACCATTTTGGCATTTGCCTCATTACTTTTCAGCGACGCCAAATTATAGGCAATATTGGCTTGTTCTTGATCCTCTCGAATCGCATCCTCTAATTCTCCCGTTTCATCCTTCAGAATATCGACCAACCCTTCTTTGGTCACAAATTCATCTAATCCAGCCTCCACAAAAATATCGTCATTGGCTTTCATTGCGTCGAGTGAATCGATATTAAAATCTTGAATATTTGGATCTAATTTGGACAATTCACGATACACTTCAGCCAAAACCCCAATTGGATCGTCGAAATCCTCTCCGAAAAGGTCTGTTACAATGATGGACTCTTCGCCATTTCCGTCCAATTCCATTGTCATACTTTGCTTTAAAGGTTTAAATTCCTTTACCGTTGGAATATTAACGGTGTAAGTATGCGTGATGTCGCTATTTTTTGCTGTGATAAAATAATTATACTTACCTGCCTTTGGGAAGGTAATCAAGTAGTCGCCATTGGTTTGTTTCGAATTAAAAGTTCCGATTACCCGTCCGGAAGAGAAGTCTTCGATTTCAATGGTTATTTCTTTCTGATCAGACGCAATCGTATTGAGGAAATTTCCTTTAATCACAGCCATTTGCATTGGAATGCGATCCACTCTCACTTTGTAAACCGTCAAGTTTCCTTGTCCACTCTCTCGCGCAGAAGCAAAATATGCCATTCGATCCAAACTATCTACAACGAAAAGCACATCATCATCTGGGGAGCTAATTGCAAAATCTAAATTTTCAGGCGGACCAAATGAATTCGAATTTTCATTGTATTTAGATCTAAAGACATCATACCCTCCCATTGAATTATGGCCTTTAGAACAGAAATAAAGGTATTCACCATTTGGATGCATATATGCAAAATCTTCATCCTGATCAGTATTCACTTGTCCTTGCACCTTTTGAGCGATTGACCAATCACCACCAGGCAATTTCTTCTTGACATAAATATCCAATCCTGTTGATCCATCCTCTCCATAACTCGAATAATAGATATAGGGCGAATTGGTCGGGAAATGAATGATCGGTCTATGCTCAAGTTTCTTGTCTAATTTACTTTGAAATTCGTCCGTGCGTAGCAATACACCGCCAATATCATCCAATCGATAGAGGTCATAAAACTTGTCACTTTTAAGCTCAGTTTTCTCCATCACAATCATGCTTGTGATATTTGCCAATAATTTTTTTCCAAAATTACAGGCTTTGAGATCCGCTTCCACATCCAGTTCTTTCAGATCTTGCGCGGTTGCCAGTTCTTTAAACTTGAGGTATTGTTTAATCGCCTCGTTGAATTGGTAATTCAAATGGTAAGCCCTGCCCAAATAATAGTAGGCTCGATTATCAATTCCTGCCCCTGTAACTGCATATCGCAAGCGGCGAATAGCTTCTTCTTTATTTTTTGATCCATAAAGTAGACAGGTACCGTATCGAAAATTGAGATCGTGATTCTTGGGATCATCTGCAATGATGCTAGCATAAAGACCTTCAGCTTGCACCCATTGTTTCGCTTTAAAAAATTCATCTGCCTTTGCTTGTTTCTCGGCAAGGGTTTGACCGTATGCTACGCCATTAAGCGTCCAGCATGCCAGCACGACCATTATAAATTTCAAATATTTACTCATTTTTAATCCCGCGAGAAACTAAAATAATTCCTCACCATTCATTTAGTACGGCTAAACCTCATAAAGGTTCAGCAAATTTAAACCCGTAAAATACAAAAAAGCTACACCAAATCTAATTGGTGTAGCTAAATACTTTAAATCCAAGTCCGCTATTCTCCAAATAAACTCCTCCATGGACTCATAAACGCCGCCGCAGATTTCGATTTTACTTCGTAGGAGAAGTCCTTGTCTTTTAATTTATCATCTTTCAATTCAAGCATGTAAGCGTCCATAATTTTGTCGCTGGTCATAAAATTCATGACCGTTTCTTTTTTGATGCGTTCAAAATAGAAGAAATAGAAATTACCTGGCACATCTCCTCCTGGAAGTTCAATTAATACTCCTAATTTATTTCCTCGATCCGCATTTTTGACTGTATATTCTAGTGCCAAACGAACGGTAAAATCTTTAAATAAAGGCACCCCGTTTAAACCTACAATTCCTGTTATCGGCTCAGACAAGAAACCAATTGCTCGATCATTCCACTTCATTTTAAGATTAGTAAGGTACATGGTTTGCTCCATTTCTTTTGGCAACTTCTTCACTTCACCATCCAAGACATAGTCAGATTTTAAATTTTCCGCTTCTTCACGTGAAATTTGTTCAGTGATGGCTTGTTCTAATGTTGTTCTTCCAAAATCAATACCACTGAGACCTGTAGATGCAGTTATTGCATTAGATATGTACTCCACTCCTTTCCTATCAAAGAAGAAATTCAGTCCACCAGAAATATTCACTGTTGTTAACTTAGTGGCTGTATTATAACTTACTACGCCATAAGTATCCATAGTAACACCAGGAAGGTCCAGTCCTAAATCAACCTTACCATCCCCTTCCATAGAACAACTTTCGATATGCAAACTGATATAATTGCCTTTTTCAGCTCTGTTGATTAGTTTTTCAGGGCTTGCAATTCTGAACTCTTTCGCTTCCTCGTTATAATTGAGTACACCGTTCGAGGTAAAAAGGATATGATCATCTTCATTTTCGAGAGAGGACAAGAAGGCAGGATAAATTTCTAAGCTATCAGAATTAGTCGCATTTCGTCTTACCAGACCAATTGCGATTCCATTTCCTTGCAAATCTTTTAAATCACCTGATACTGGAATTTGAATATTTTTCGGATCGACATCTGTTCTAAATTTGAGCCAATTCCGGGCAAATTGATTACACTCGTGATTGATCCGTGTTGCACCGTCAAAAGTCAAAAATTCCTCAGAGGCATACAACTCAACCCCACCGTAAAAATCGAATTTATTGCTGAGTTTAAAATTTGCCTCTTCTTTCACTTCACCTTTCGCGACTGTTTGATAGGCCTCATCCAATTCAATATTTTCAAAGGTGATAATCTGCTTATTCCCTTCACTGTCGATATACGGATATTTTCCGCTTGCTTTATACGAGCGACGTGCAATAATTTCAACGTGTGCCTCCGTAATCGTGTGGTATTTAGTAACGAAATTCGCCACAATTTTAGCGTTTTCGAACGGATCCATTTTCGCTTTTTTACGAATTGTGACCTTCTCATCTTCTGGAAAAATTCGCGCATCCGCAACATCCAAATACGCTACTTTTTCACAATAAATCACATTCTCATTGATGAAAAATTTCGCTTTTGGAGCTTTAAAGTTCAAGGAATCTTGATCAGGATGAATTGAATAGAAATTGGAACGTGCTAGGTCGAGATCCGACTCTATCGTCACATCCGATTGACCAGTGGAAGACAATTCCATTTCATCCTTATCCATTAACCACGTAAACATGTCAATATAGCAGATATATTGGTTCTGCGGAAACTTAACAACAGACGTTCCTCCATTCGATTTAAATTCACCTTTTCGTGCTTCAAAATCCACGTGCGCATTTAAATTTCGCGAATCAAATGAAAGCGGATCGACAACTTCTTCTGATGTTTCAGGTTCCTTACCTAATAAGTTAAAGTCAGACGTGTCTGCATCAATGACATACCGTTTAAAATTGAATTTTTTAGAACCTAACTCAGCATCTTTAAAATAAATTAAGCCACTACCCACCATTCCTTCTTCGCGCAATTCCGTCATCCCCTTCATTTGCGCTTCTTTGCCAAACATGACCAATGGAGAACCAAGCGTCCGCACTTTCAATACTTTTTCTCTTGGCACATAGGTCACCATGACACCTTCTCCAGTTACATCCGGAACAGAAATGCCCTGACTTTTTGTTTGTGGTGAATTCACATATTTCGAAACACCCATTGTTGAATCTGGGAAGAATACAAAATCTTCACTTACCGAATTCGAGGTCACAAAATTAATTTCACCGGCACCTCTAAGACCTTTATTGCTTAGACGAATTTCATTTTCGAATTTTGCATTGGCTCCATAAAAATCGAAGCCTGTTTTTGGCGCTTGTGTTTTGAATCCAAACGAATAATCATCTTGTATTTTAATTTCCTCTTTAAAGATGGGGAAAATACCAGCTGAGCGCAATTCACCAGCAAATTTCACATTATATTCGGAGAAATTATCCAAACTGTCAAATTCAAAAGGATCCACCTTAAAATAGAAGTCACTGCTGTCATATACTCCGTCGTAAATTGATCTGTGATTATAATAGACATACGCATCCTGTTTCGAGGTTAATATCGGATAATTCGGATACTTCTCGGCATCTTTACCCGATCGATTTGAAGCGTCATCAATTTGAATAGACCCTTTTAGTTTACTGAAATGAGAAACCATTGGAATCAGACGATCATTCCGATCAAAAATGGACTGAACACGGAATAAAGCCGCCTCTACTTCGAGTAAATACAATTTGAAATTTTCATAATCGAAAGCCCCTTCGTCCAAATACACTTCAAGCTTACCTGCCATAATCGCACCTCCAAAGAGAAAATCGCGATTCTCTTTTAAGACAATCTTTCCTTCATCTGGAAAAACAACCACATTTTGGGTGTGTGAGATCTCAATCGGATCAACCTCGCTTAGACTAAAGTCTAGCGTTTTAATATTTAACAAACCAAAATTAGTAATTCTGCTTTTGCGCTTATTCAAGGTGTCAGCCAAGTCATTTTTAAACTGCGCTTGTTTATTGGTTGTTCCGTCCGGATTAGTAGTCGATTCCTTCTTTACCTCCAATAAATTCGAGACAAATACGATATCATCATAATCGCGTTTTCCCGACCTTGCGTCAATATACTTTTTCGTTTTTGGTAAAAGTGTAATGGTTTGCTTCGATTTATTGTAATTGATAAATCCTTGATTAGCAAGTTTTAGAATCGAGGGCAAAGCTTGTTCGGTGGTATATCCCATAGCAGATGAAGCCTCTCCGATTGGCACGACCTCTAAATCATATTTATACGCATGCTGATAGATCGCAACAAGCGGGTTGACACGATTCATGCCTTGAATCTCATTGTACACATTTTCACTAAAAAAGTCTTGCGATTCAAAGCGCGCCAATTTTCGTGAACTTTGCGGATGCCATGCCATTTCCAAATTTGGATCATCTCTACGCCAAATAACACGATCCACATACATGTCCAATTTATGGAAAGAGTTACCAAAAGGCGCTTGAGCAATCCCTTCATTACTTCTTGCCATATCGAGACTGTTAAGGTCATAATTGATGGCTAAACCAGGATGATAGATTGAATCTGTTTCTGAAAGGAACAGTGTTATTTGACATTCATCAGATGTTAAACGCGTTTTATTCGCTTTGATGCGCTGAGCACTTGCTTTCACGAAAGGTTTCCCATCCTTGTAGAAAATTAATGTCGCCGGTTCGGCATCAAATCCTACACCACTAAAATCAGCTCCTTCGAGTGCAAATCCCCCTACATAATCAACTTGAGGAAAGATGTCTTTTCGCACGATTCGTTTACTAAAAGACATAAACTGCGGATAGACACGATCTGCTTCCCGATTGATTTTTTTGGCGATATCACTAAAAGTTCCATTTAGAGGTGTATCGTAATAATCTGTGTGAACAAGTGCTGAATCCGTTTCTACTTTTGTCAATTTCAAAGACATCATATAATCGGTTATCTCAGCATAATTCGTTGCTGGATCCATTCCAACCTTTTGCCAATCTACAATTCCACCTCTACCCGACCATTTATTAATAAGTGGTTCGAAAAGTCCAGAAGTATTGCGAACGATTGTACTATCAAAATAGGGGTTTTCTTTTCTTTCTGCTTTTCGATTGACGATATAGCATTGAAGTTTAACATTTTCGAATTGAATATTGGGACTATTTTTATCAAATGCGAAAACATAGGATCCTTCCTGTACTTTCCAAATGTGGTTCGTTGAATAATAAATTGTTCCATCCGTGAAAAATGAAGCACAAATTTCAATAAAATCTTTAAAATCTTTTACCTTTTTACTCTCCAATAGCGCATCAATCGTGGCGTGCCATGAATTAAAACTTTCTTCTGGTTGATTGGTTTGAACGAAAGAATGGACAGACAAAAGATAGCCGTACAATTCGGGGAAAGGAGGTAAGCGTTTCGCAACAATTAAATTGGAGGTAGCGACCACTTTCGACTGATAATCTTGTGAAAAATTCGTGAGCCAGTTTGCCTCAAAGACATCCATAAACTCCTTCGTTTTAACACGGTTAGAAGCACTTAGATATTTATCTACATCCTTTAAAAATTGTTCTGGTTCAGAAGAAAACTGCGCATGAAGTATTCCAGAAAATAGAAAAATTAATCCAAGGAGTATAGTTTTCATAAGCTTATCGTTTTAATCACTCTCTTATTTTTCGAGTTTCAATTGGATCAGAGCCCAATCTTCTTTCGTATCTATTCTTTCAAAAATGAAGCCAAATTGGCTGGCTTGATCGACTAAATCAGTTTGATCCGTTTTAAAAAAACCACTGATCAGCAAGGTTCCACCGTTCACCAGTGCATTCGAATAGGTTTCAAAATGACTAATGAGAATATTTTTATTAATATTCGCGATTATTACGTCAAATTCTTTCCCAAACAAAAGCGTATGATCACCTTGTTCGACTCTTATTTTAGTGCAACCATTTAAGGCTACATTTTCGATTGCATTTCGGTAAGACCATTCATCAATATCAGGAGCATACACGTTTGCTGCGCCTAATTTTTCGGCCAAAATGGCTAAAATTCCCGTTCCCGTTCCCATGTCAAGCACCCTCTTGCCTTCAAGAGACAATTCAAACATACGTTTCGACGCCAACCATGTTGTTTGGTGATGACCTGTTCCAAACGACATTTGCGGTTGAATGGTTATTTTCATCTCTTGCGAAAATTCACCCTGATGAAAAGGAGCAATAATGGCCAATTTATCTTCAACAAAGACGGGATCAAAATTTTTCTCCCACTCTGCATTCCAGTTTTCATCCTCAATCAATTTCACATTCGAATTTTCAATTGCTTCGAAGTCTCCTAAATCCGAAAGAAGGGCTTCAGAGAAATCGTTTTGCGGGATATAACTCTGAAGGCCTGATTTGGTTTCAACAAAACTTTCAAACCCTTTTTCGGCCAAATGTGAAACGAGGATATCACGCCAAGGATCAACTTCTTTAAAGTTGATTGTCAGTTCAATATAATTCATTAAAAAGCATTTGCGATTGTTAAAAAACTGTCCAGATCAAGAGACGCGCCTCCAATTAGCCCCCCATCAATATCATTTTGAGCAAAAAGTTCATTTGCATTTTCGCCATTACAACTGCCGCCATAGATAATCGCTACAGCATTAGCCGTCTTCTCATCATACTGCGAAGCAATTCGAGAACGAATGAGTGTGTGAATTTCTTGTGCTTGCTCAGCGGTCGCTGTTTGACCCGTTCCAATAGCCCAAATGGGCTCGTATGCAATGACCATTTTTGAAATCTCGTCCGCTTTTAATTTGAAAAGACTATCCGTGATTTGTTTCATGATAAATTCCTTATACACATTACTGTCGCGCACTTGCAATTGTTCACCACAGCAAAAAATAGGGCGAATATCGTGATCGAGAAGAGCTTTCACTTTCTTAGAAATCACCGAATAATCTTCGTTGAAATTATCTCTTCGTTCAGAGTGTCCAACGATACCAAATGTGACGCCTAAACTTTTTAATTGCGACGGCGATACCTCACCTGTATACGCTCCTTTATCAACAAAGAAGTTATTTTGCGATCCCAAATGAATCCATGACTGACCGTTCAACACTTCAGAAAAAGAACTTAAATAGGGCATTGGAGGACAAATCACCAATTGCACTTCAGGATTAAATTTGTCCTTATTATTGATCAATTCTTTGAGGAGAACTTTCGCCTCCTCATAATTCAGGTTCATTTTCCAATTCCCCGCTACTATTTTTTGTGTCATTTAATTTTCGTTAGTTTGTATGTAATCTTCGTAGATATCTTCAAAATCTTCCACACTTCTACTCGGCCATTTATCCATCACCGTTCCTTTTTTCAAGAGAACTAATCCAGGATTTGATCGAATAATTATTTTTATTTCCACACCATCCATGGTGAGATAGGTGGCATCCAATTCATATTTCTTGCGAAATTCATCAATTTCATCCTGTCCTGCTGAGCACAAAACAAAGAAAGGAATATTCTTTTCTTTTGCCCCTTCTAAAACTTCTCTAAAATCTGCAATACTATTCTCATTAATGCTGGCCATATCACGAATAGTCATGATGAAGACAACATCCGTTGTAATGAGATAGTGTGTAAGATCTAGTCCGTAGGGAGTGCTAGGATCAATCAAGGCTGTAAAGACCGATTTTACAGTATACATAGAATCAGGATAATAGAGCGTATCAAAATCGATCGATGGAATTGTATCCATGCCATAATCGGCAGAATAAATGGCCATTTTCTCCTCATAATACATTTCATAATCCGCTTTTATGAGCGAGTCTATATGAGGAATTTCTTTGTCAGCGTCCGAAAGCTGATCATATTCAATTCTCACCGAAAAATCTTGAATAGCTGCTGGAACACCAGGAACAATGACTTCCTTCTCCCAATCCAAGTACTTAAATTTTGTTGTATCACCGTATTCACTTGACCAATCACTTTGTGCGACACGAACTTCCTCACCTGTCGCTTTATTTTGATAGACGTAAAAACCATTAGAAACCTCATCAATCCCATTCGTCATTTGCTCCCCAATATTATTCCCTACAGCATACGGTCGATAATCTTTAAAGGGAAGATAATTAGCGGTATACAAGCCAAATAGCACCGAAATAAAGGTGACAAAAATGGCCATCTTCCAGGCCTTACCTATTTTTCCAATATTGAGATTTGCCATTACAAATGCACCTAGCAAAGCGATAATTGTGAAGATGACGGGGAACATCCACCCGAAAACCCAAGAAAAGAAAATCACAACAAGCAAAGAAGCAGGTGCTAAAATCCAATTTTCCTTGACTGTATTCATTCTTATTTTCCATTGATTGATAAAGATGATCAAACAGAAATAGAACAAGACCAAATCCTTCCAATACGATTCATGCGGTGTTAACGATCGACCAACCGATCCTTTTAACGCATCACCAAAGCAACCACAATCGTTAACACATTGGCGCGTAAACGTTTCACCCGCAGCCATTGCAGCTTCAGCAGCTTCACCACAAGAATGTGTATAGCTCGTCAACCAGGTAAAGAACGCCATCATAATTACCAACGACCAAGAAGCGAGTTTAATTTTACCTCCTAAGATCACAGCAACACCAAGTACAATTTCTGCGATACAAATAAAGACCGCCAGTTCTAATGTGATCCCTGAAAAACTTTCAAAAAATGGAAAATCGTATGATAAACCGCTTGGTTCAAAATACTCCTCCAATTTAAAAGCAAAGCCCCAAGGATCATTCGCTTTCACCAATCCCGACACGATAAAAAGGCCACCTACTAAAACTCTCGCGACATAAGAGAAAAGAAATAAGCCTTTTAGCACAAACATGCTGATCAATGTGGCAACAAGCAATACCGTACCGGATAATTGATAATAAAAAGCAGCATCCGGATTCGTCTCAAGATGAAATCCTTTTACAAGGAGAAACACGGCAATAAGATTAATTATAATCGCTGCAGTATTAAGAATGGGTGATCGACCAGTGATATCTAATTTGGTCGTTCTTAGCGTCATATCATTCATATCATTTAGATTTTAGACAACAATTTATCGTTTAATTCGTCTGTGAAAATTGATTTAACAATTAACTAACAACCGTTTTTGCTTCATCCATTTTAATAAGTGCAAAAACAGCATAATTGAGCATATCGAGATAATTGGCATCAATCCCTTCCGAAATTAACGTTTGACCCGCATTATCTTCTATTTGTTTCGTTCTAAAAATCTTCATCATAATTAAGTCAGTTAATGAACTTATGCGCATATCCCTCCATGCCTCACCATAATCATGATTCTTCTTTTCCATCAAATCAAACGACTGCTTGGTTTTTTCATCATAGCGTTCCACCGCTTCATCCAATTTCATCTCCTCATTTGCAACACCAAGATCCAATTGAATCAGTCCCATCACACAATAATTCACGATTGCTATAAATTCGTCCTCCACAGCCTCCCCAACTTTGTTCTCACCTGTTTCCTGAATCGTTCTGATTCGCTGCGCTTTAATAAACAATTGATCGGTTAAAGAGCTGATTCTCAGGATACGCCAAGCAGTGCCATAATCTTTGCCTTTTTTTTCAAAAATTGACCGACAATTCAGAATTACTTTTTTATATTGTTCTGCCGTTTTATGCATTAAATTCAATCTAATTTTTAGCTGTGAAAGATACGCTTTTTTCCTCAAATTTAAGCTTTAATTCAAAAGGTATTTTGTACGATTTTACAAAACCGATTGTAATGGGAATCCTAAATGCGACTCCTGATAGTTTTTACGAAGGAAGCCGGGTAAATAATATTGATTCAGCTGTGAAGAAGGGCCTCTCCATGCTTTCAGAGGGAGCAACGATACTTGACATTGGTGGCTACTCCTCTCGTCCGGGCGCCACAGACATCAGTTCAGCAGAAGAAATTAATCGTGTAGTTCCGGTAATCGAAGCAATAATTGTAGCTTCACCAACAGCAATCCTATCAATCGACACCTTTCGAGCAAACGTAGCTGAAGCGGCAATTAAAGCAGGCGCTGCGATTGTGAATGATATTTCGGGCGGTCAGATTGATCCTGAAATTCTTTCTGTAGCAGGCGATCATCAATGCCCTTACATTCTCATGCACATGCGTGGAACACCGCAAACTATGATACATGAAAATGAGTACCAGCATTTGTTGACGGATATTTTAACCCATTTATCACAACAGGTAAAACGCGCTAGAGCAGCCGGAATAAAGGATATTATTTTGGACCCAGGTTTTGGTTTCAGCAAAAATATAACACAAAATTTTGAGCTCTTATCAAAACTAGACACTCTTCATTTACTAGAACTTCCCTTACTTGTTGGAATATC
>JALQVX010000125.1 GCA_023263555.1 Crocinitomix sp. | reverse complement strand
CATGTTCATATTAATAATCGAAGGTGGGGTTAAAATAACAAGGTCTCCTGGAAGATCGTGAATTTTCGAGGTACCCATATAAATCGGCGTATTGATCTGGCAAGCCACTCCGGTGTGAAGGATAAAGGCCTTTTTTATCGGCAAATCCATATTTACGCCTACGCGTAAACCGGCCACCAAAAAATGTTGGCGATACGATTGATAATTCGAATAACCAGCCACAATTGGATGATAATAGCCAAAATCTTGGCCCGGAAACAGATTCACATCTCCTACGGTATCACTTTCGGAAAAACTGGCCATAGACCATCCGTACTTGGTCAGTACATAAGGAACATTATGGTTGTAATTCATCCTCGATTGATAGCCAACCGTTAAATCTGCAAATGCAGAGAAAATAGACGATTTAAACTGACGTTCGAGCCCTAAACGAAGGGTCTGGTATGACGACCAGTTTCGGTGATAATCATAAATGATCAACGAATCTGAAGCAGAAACAATATTTTGTGGCGAGTATCCCCAACCTGAACCATAACCTTGTCCTGTCACATAGGCTATTCGCCAATTATATTGCCCTTTTTGAGCTGTCCGATATTCGAATGCCAATTGGGCATTGTCATACGTTGACACGATAATTCCTAAATCTCCTTTTTCTTGGCTTAAGGCTAAATTAGAGCATAAGATAAGCGTTAAGGCTAATCCCTTAATGAGGTACATTTTCATGAAATTGTTTTTAAACTGTTTAGATAGATTCTCTAATTAACGACTGCCTAATTTATAGCGAAGACCAAGCCCTGCAGAAAGCATAGCGTTGAAAGTAGTGGCAGGAGTACCGACTATTTCGTTTGGTTGCAATTGGACATTGGAAGCACCCATATAGATTGGAAGATTGGCGCCATAAGCGATTTCGAAATGAACCAAGGCTGAAGTGCCTAGGGGTACATCTGCATTTATAGCTAGGCGAATGGTTGGGACTAAGAAATGACGTGTCACATAACTTCCTCCGGGATTATCAAATGGAGGGAAAGCCGTAGTCGGATTTATTTCCCAACGACCATTTGGATTCAATTGTGTTTGCTGTAAATAATAACCCTCTCTTAAAGAACGATAAGCCACATTTAGGTCTGCGCCAACTGAAAAAACAGATTCGCTCACTTGATTCAGAAAACCAAATCTGATTCCTACATCATTCTGATTAAAAACAGCGACGCGTTGAGTGATTAAACTATCACTCACCATAACAATTTCATCATAAAACGAATTTGTAAGGTTATTATTACTATTGTACGTCAACCCAAGTCGCATGCGATACGTATCACCCATCATTTGGCGATATTCAAGAGCGATTCCATTTCCTTCTAGTCCGGAAAATAGAATACCCAAATCTCTTTCTGTTTGAGCGAGGACGGAAAACTGAGCGGTAAAAAAGACCACCAAGGTCAGTGCCAATTTTTTTATAGTTTGGAACATAGAAGTGTACGTTTTAGTTTTGGTTAGAACGCTAAAACGTACACATTAGTATTAACCTTTAGAAATTTAACAATGGACTAGCTATAAATAGATTTTGCCGCTTCAACCAGTCGAATGAATTCGGCACGATACCCATTTGCATCCTCACCTTTTGCTTGGCTTGCCATTTGAATCACCTTGTCAAATAAAAGCGTTCCTTTAAATTCTGAATTACGCAAAAGCATTCCAAAACCAGCAACTGCAGCCGAAAATCTAAAATTATCTGATGTTTTAGTAGTTGACTTATACGTCAAATTTCGTTCGATTAATTGACTTACGTCCCCATCCGGTGCTTTATATCTAAATTTTACAGTCAATAATTCATTCGTCAAGGTTGAATTAATTTGGCTGTTCTGGTATCGAAGCGGATCGACAGACGGTTTTGTCCCATCACCTTCTCCTTTCATCACCACCTCATAAAGGGCAGTAACCGAGTGACCCGCTCCAATTTCACCAGCATCTTTTTTATCGTCATTAAAATCTTCTGTATTCAATAATCGGTTTTCGTAACCAATTAGGCGATAAGACTCGACCAATGCAGGATTAAATTCAACCTGAATTTTAACATCTTTCGCAATGGTCAGCAGGGTTGCACCAATTTCTGTTACGAGTACTTTCTTTGCCTCTAAGAGGTTATCGATATAGGCATAATTTCCATTTCCTTTATCCGCCAATAATTCCATTTGAGAATCTTTCAAATTCCCTGTTCCGAAACCCAAACAGGTTAAGAAAACACCTGATTCACGTTTCTTTTCAATTAATTCTTGCATGGCTGATTGCGAACTCATTCCTACGTTAAAATCACCGTCTGTGGCGAGAATAACGCGATTGTTACCCGCTTTGATGAAGTTTTCTTGCGCTACTTTATACGCCAATTCGATTCCGGCACCGCCAGCAGTTGATCCGCCCGCTTCGAGGCGATCGAGGGCTTCTAAAATTTGACCGCTATTGCTTGCTGGGGTAGAATTAAGCACGACACCTGCAGCACCCGCATACACGACAATTGCAATGCGGTCTTTTTCACTCAATTCATTGACCAACATTTTAAGTGAACTTTTTAATAAGGGTAATTTATTGGGTGAATTCATGGAACCTGAAACATCCAATAAAAAAACGAGGTTACTTGCTGGTAAATTGTCCTTTTCTATGCGTTGACCTTGTAAACCAATGTGCACTAATTTATTTTTACTCCACGGACAATCACCAATTTCTGTAGTGATTGAAAAGGGATCCTTTCCGGTTGGGTTGGGATAATCATAATCAAAATAGTTGATCATTTCTTCAATACGAACAGCTCCATTATCAGGACGTTGTCCAGCCATTAAAAAACGACGTACATTAGAATAAGACGCCGCATCAACATCTACTGAAAAGGTTGAAACAGGACTGGTTGTTGTTAATTTATAGCCATTCTCTTCAATCGCATTATACGCTTCTGTATTGTGATAAATCCCCTCTGAATTACTTACACTTCCCACACCATATCCAAAACCGGACATATCTGCACGTTTATTCTGAGATGGTGCAATGCGATCGTGACTCATCTCTTTATCTTCGATTTCCAGCATAACTGGTTCCATTTCACTGTTGACTGATTTTGGGGCTTTTTCTAAAGCAACGTTGACCGTTTTGGTTTTATTCGCTTCGATTGTCACGGTTTGACCAGAAAACATATAATGAGAAGCGCTGACGGTTAAGGTATAGGTTCCCATTTTGACACCAGAAAATTTATAATTTCCACTTGCGTCAGACTTTTTACTAATTTCCACGGAGGTCGTCGTGTTCTTCAATTTAATCTCAACGCCTGCCAGACTTTTTGTGGTTTCTTTATCGCTAATTCTCCCCGCTAAATTACCAAGACTTGTTTGTGCGTTTAGACCTAAACTAAAAAAGGTAAATAGGATGAGAAAGAATCTTTGAATGTTTTTATTTCTTGTTTTCATGATTGTCCTAATTTTTGAATCTGTACAGGAAACAAAAAGAAAGGTTCATTAAACGAGAAGAATCAGATTAAATAGATAGCGAAAAATGAAGGAACAATTAACGTAAAAGGGTGATGTGGCCGTGGAATTCTAATTTACGATCCGTGCTTGTTTCTTTGGTGATAATGTGATAAATATACACCCCATCCGCTGCCAATTGATCCCCATACATCCCATTCCAACCAAATTCAGTATTAAAAGATTGAAAAACAACCTCACCCCAACGATTGTAAATGGTTAACTGATAATCATAGATATCTATTCCATTAAAATAAGGTTTAAATTGATTGTTAAGGTTATCACCGTCAGGTGTGAACGCATTGGGAATATAAACTAAAACTGGATCAGTGATTAGAAGGATCTTTACGATTGAATCCGAACATCCAGCATCATTGGTTACAATTAATTTCACCGGATATTCACCTACTTCTTGTGGAAATAAGAACCGTGGGTTTTCATCACTGCTTGAGCCTAAACCGCCAAAATCCCAATCCCATTCAAACGCATTTAGCGATCGATCTTCAAAATCAACCTCTGAATCAAATGTCGTAATTGCTAATGGTTGATATGTAAAGTCGGCAATTGGTGAAGGTGTAACCGCGATATAATTATCATAAGAAACGATATTTGTACAACCATTTGCATCCGTAAGTTTGAAAGAAACATCAAATAATCCACCTTCGTAATACGTGTGCGTGACCGAGCCACATGCTAAAGCTTCTAGGCCGTCTCCAAAATTCCATTCGCATGCAACACCCGTGTCTCCTGTATTCGTAAAATTGACCGTTAGCGGAGAACAACCACCTAATTGATTGCTCATAAAGGACAGAACAGGCAAAGGATTAACAATAAATGTAATTGTAGAAACGCTTCCACATGGACCATCTAGGGTATTTGAAAGGACGTGCGAGCCCACACCAGCAATTGCAGGATAAAACATTCCATCCACCACCCCAGGGCCGTCTAATGTGCCAATCGTAACGGCATCAATTTCATAAGGAGAATCATTTAAACAAAATGGCGCA
>JALQVX010000123.1 GCA_023263555.1 Crocinitomix sp. | reverse complement strand
CCTTTTTACATTCTATCAAATTCCGGGTGAACCTAATGAATATGTTTTGTCAACTGGATATGAGGTAACCGTTATAAAAGATGGTAAATTCGTTTCTGTCCTAGGCGAAAAAATTCACATTAATGATATTGAACCAGATGTACCCTATCAATCAGCATCTGGAATTATAGGTGATTCAATCTACTTTAGTTTAACCTTTAGAAATGACAGCCTCTACCATGAAACGATTCGTAAGGAAGGCGAAAATACAACCACAACAACGTATTTTGGAAAAAAAATTAATTCATAAATTGAGGTTCTACGCTCAAGCCAATTTGATTTGAGGCTATACCGAAACGGATTCTTTTATCAATTGAATCGTATCACCAACCAAAATTGGAATAACAGGTGCTTGGTTAGGAGTCAAGCAATATTTAATATCTTCATTTAGGTTCAGGTTCTTAAGTCTACGTCTGTGAGATGAAGCTTTTAAATAGCCTAAGATATTATCCTTCGCACTTAAAAATAGATATTTAGCCGCAATGGATGAATCTTCTTCCGATCTAAATTGTCCAGTATTGACAAGATAATCTGTGATAGCTCCCGCGCAAATCGTGTCCTCAAGATTGAACTTGTTTTGCCAACCTGAGCAAAGACATAAAATGTGTTTATCTTGTTTTTCAAGCCATTCACAAAGTACATCTAAATTTAAAAAGGAACCAATGACAACTTGACCTGCTTCTTTTGCAATATTGATCGATTTTGTTCCGTTAGTTGTACTTAAAACAACCGTTTTTCCTTTAAGTTCAGGAACCATATATGAATAGGGCGAGTTTCCGAAATCAAAACCTTCTACAATTTGGCCTTGACGTTCTGCACCAACTAAATATCCTTTCGCTTGGTATTCACGTGCCTCTTCAATTGTTGAAACAGGAATGAGACCTGCTACACCATTGTCAAAGGCAGCACAAATAGCTGAGGTAGCGCGCAATACGTCGATTACAACGATAATATCAAATTCATCCTTAAAAAGTGGAAATAAATAGGGGCTAAAACAAACCTCAATCTTCTTTCGTGTTTCATTATCTTCCATGTTTCGAAAATAGTAAATTTTGAGAGAATGTGGTCAGATTAGCGCACAAAAGATTCGCGATCGATTAAAAGAATTAAGATGCGAGTCGTTCAATTCGCCTACAAATGCATAAAATCTTTCTTCGCTAAAAGTTGATCTTCGGTTTCTCGCACATTTTCGTCATCCACACAACAATCAACTGGGCAAACAGCAGCACATTGTGGTTCGTCATGAAAACCAACACATTCTGTGCACTTATTTGGGACAATATAATAGACATCCATATCGACTGGGTCATTGTCACTGTCAGCATTTGCATTTTCGCCTGTCGGTAGCGTTACCATTCCTGTTAAAGAAGTACCGTCTGAATAACGCCACTCTGCTCCACCTTCGTATATTGCATTGTTAGGACATTCAGGTTCACACGCCCCACAATTGATACATTCGTCCGTAATTATAATTGCCATTGTATATTGTTTACATTCGTTAACTTTGCAAATATAAACCGTATCGAGATGAATTTGTTGCAAAAGATTAAAATTTTATCCAATTTAGGAGAAATACTTCACGCAGTTGGGAGTGAAAAATCTTGGCCAGGCTATCAAATAGGGATTAATGAGGAGGAATATTTAAATCTTGTCGAACTCACAAATCGCGTTCACATCTACAATGGATGGTTTACGGCAGAAGCCGTAAAAAAAGCTTTTTTAGGTATTTCGACATGGCTCAATGATGAAGATTTGACGAATTGGGTTAATGCATACCCTGTGAATCAAAACCAGCCGAAGACGGTTGCCCTTATCATGGCAGGAAACATTCCACTTGTTGGTTTTCATGATTTTATCGCCGTTTTTTTAAGTGGAAATAAATCCTTGATTAAACTTTCATCTGACGATAAACACTTGTTCCCAGCTTTGGTTAGTTTACTTCATTTATTTGATCCTGCAATTGATAATTGGGTGGAGATTAAAGATTTTAAATTAAGTGGCTTTGACGCTGTCATTGCAACAGGGAGTGATAATTCAGCCAATTATTTTCAAAGCTATTTCGGTAAATATCCCCATATTATTCGTCAAAATAGAACGTCAATAGCCGTTTTGGACGGAACGGAAACCAAAGAAGAATTGGAAGCCTTGGGAGAAGATATTTTCACTTTTTATGGTCTGGGTTGTCGAAATGTCTCGCAAGTATGGCTGCCCAAAGGATTTGACTTGAATCGACTTTTTGATGCACTATTTAAGTTTAAAGAGATCGTGAATCACAATAAATATGCAAATAATTACGATTATAATAAAGCGGTATTCCTACTGAATCTCGAGCAATTATTGGATAATGGCTTTATTTTATTGAAAGAGGATGAACAGTTAACTTCTCCATTAGGAATGCTACATTATAAATATTACGAGGAGAAAGCTGATGTAGACAATTTTATCGCAGCAAATAATACGAAAATTCAAGTCGTCATTGGTCATGGTTTTGTTCCGTTTGGTAAAGCTCAACAACCAGGTTTATCTGATTTTGCGGATGGAATAGATACACTTGCTTTTTTAACAGGGCTCTAATCTTCTTATCGTTTATTTTTTTAACGTGATTCGTTTAGAAAATTTAAGACATTGAATCGCTTCGTCCTAATGGGATTTGTATATTTGCAAACATAATAAAGAAAGTAGCAAGAATGACGAAGATTAAATTCGGAACGGACGGGTGGCGTGCCATTATCGCTAAGGATTATACGGTTGATAATGTAGCGCGCGTGAGTCAAGCAACCGCTGAATGGTTGAACCAAAATTTTGATAATCCCAGTGTAGTCATTGGACATGATTGTCGATTTGGAGGTGCGCTATTTGTTGAAACAGCAATTAAAGTATTTGTACACAGAGGAATAAAAGTGTATACTACAGACAAAGGATTTGTCTCTACGCCAATGATTTCTCTTGCGACACGTGTTTTGGGTGCCTCGTTGGGTGTCGTAATCACAGCAAGTCATAATCCGCCTTCTTATAATGGATATAAATTAAAAGGTCGTTTTGGAGGACCGCTTTCACCTGAGGAAGTGGATGAAATTGAATCGATCATTCCAAGTGAGAATGAATTAAATTTGGAAATGATCTCGTTAGAAAAGGCGAAAACTGATGGTTTACTTCATTTGGCTGATTTCGAGCAACTTTATATCGACCAAGTAGAACGTGTTTTTGATTTAGATTTAATTAAAAATGCCAAATTTGGTTGGGCTTATGATGCCATGTATGGAGCAGGGCAAAATGTAATGCAACGTATATTGCCGAATATTGCTTTTTTACATTGCGAAGCGAACCCTTCTTTTTACGGTCAAGCGCCAGAACCGATTCATAAAAATCTAATTGAGTTTTCTAATTTACTTGCAAATAATGATAATTTGCATTGTGGTTTAGCAACAGATGGTGATGCTGATCGTATAGGTCTCTATAATTCTACCGGTGAATTTGTAGATTCACATCATATCATTCTCTTGACGATTCATTACCTTGTCAAATACAAAGGGTTAACAGGTAAGGTGGTAACTGGTTTTAGCAGTACTCCCCGTATTAAAAAGATGTGTGCGCATTATGGCCTTGAGCATGTAGAAGTGCCAATTGGGTTCAAATATATTTCAGGTTTGATGGCAGACGAAAGTCAAGATGTTTTGCTTGGTGGTGAAGAATCTGGCGGTATTGCCCTGAAAACGCATATTCCGGAAAGAGATGGAATTTGGATGGGCTTAACCATTTGGGAATTCATGGCGAAAACAGGTAAAAGTCTCGAGGAATTAATTGAAGAGGTATATGAAATTGTTGGCAAATTTGCGTTTGAACGAAGTGATTTACATATTACTGATTCGATTAAAAACACGATCATTGATAAATGTAAACGAAAAGAGTTCAACTTATTCGGTAAATATAAAGTAGAACGAATTGAAGATCTAGATGGCTACAAATATACCTTTGATGAAAATAGATGGTTGATGATTCGTCCGTCTGGAACTGAACCTGTGTTGAGAACATATGCTGAAGCTCCTACTTTAGCGGAAGTTCGAATAATTCTTGAATCTTGTCGCCTCACAATAGGCGCTTAAAACATAATGAATGGCTGGTAATTCATTCGGTAAATTATTCCGACTCACTACTTTTGGTGAATCTCACGGTGGAGCTATTGGAGGAATTATTGATGGATGTCCTGCAAGGGTTAAATTAGATCTGAACGAAATTCAAGTTGAATTGGATCGTCGTAAACCCGGTCAATCTGCAATAACCACACAACGCAAAGAAACGGATGAAGTCCTCTTTCTCTCTGGAATATTGGATGGAGTAACCTTGGGAACGCCCATTGGTTTTATTATTCAAAATCAAGATCAAAAAAGTAAAGATTATTCTAAAATTGCGGACGTTTTTAGACCGTCACATGCCGACTATACGTACGAAAAAAAGTATGGTATTCGAGATGCGAATGGCGGTGGCCGAAGCAGTGCGCGGGAAACGGCTTGTCGGGTTGTGGCAGGTGCGATCGCTAACCAAATTTTAGCACAAGTCGGAATTACGATACAAAGCTTTGTTTCTCAGGTAGGTGATATAGGTGTGAATAAATCATTTGCTGCGCTCGATTTAAATCAAATTGATTCAACCCTCGTGCGCTGTCCCGATCATGAAACGGCTGCCAAAATGGAGGATCTTATTCGCGCTATTCGCAAAGAAGGGGATACAATTGGTGGGCAAATAACTTGTCTGATCAAAGGCACACCAATTGGTTTGGGAGAACCTGTTTTTGATCGCCTTAATGCTGATTTGGCAAAGGCCATGTTTTCTATCAATGCGGTAAAAGGGTTTGAATTAGGTGCTGGTTTTAATGCAATCACCATGAAGGGCAGCGAACATAATGATGCGTTTGTCAATAATGGAGATGGAATTCGAACCTTAACAAATCATTCTGGTGGAATACAAGGTGGAATTTCGAATGGAGATGAGATTTATTTTAATGTCGCCTTTAAGCCAATTGCAACGATCATGCAAAAGCAAGTAACAGTTGATAAAAACGGTAAATCGGCTGAAATAAAAGGGGAGGGGAGACATGATCCTTGTGTGGTGCCTCGCGCTGTGCCAATTGTCGACGCAATGACTGCGCTTGTCATCCTCGATCATTATTTACTCGCAAAAACTAACCAACTTTGATTCGTGAGAAAAATATAATTTTACGCATTATTAAGTGGGTTTTAGTCATCCTCTTTTTTCCAGTTTCGCTCCTTTTTGTTGCTTATTTTAACCGAAAGCTTAACAGCTACAATTACGAATGGGAAGAGAAAAATGATGTGCTTGACGTAAACCCTTAAAAGCGTGAATTCTCCTTTAACAAATCATTTAATTCTCGTCAATCTCGAATTGATTTTTAAGTCGGAAAATCAATGTTTGCACAAAGATGATTTTATAGATCTGAATCAAAAAAGAATAAGCGATTCAAGTGAGTTGATCGCTTATTTGCTCGACAAGAACTTAATTGAAATTGAAGAAGACGCGTCTGTTTTTTATCTAACTACAGAAGGTTATGAGGCCCATGAATCTTGGCATTGGTATGATCCAACTCTTGACTTTGAAGAGGATGATTTTTACGAAGAAGAATTGGACGTGGACGAACTCTTTCGCTATACTGATTTCGAGAGAGAGCAAATGCGCAGTTTTAAAGATCTAAAATCAGTTTACCCTAAAAGACGTCGTTTTATTCGGTCGAATGAATTTTTTATCTTATTGTTTTTAGGTGCAATAACCGCTATTTATTTGCCTGCTAGGAAGAATAAAAATAGGCCGAATTTAGAGTTTCTCAATTCCGAAAAATTGAGAATTATAATCGATTCCGCTAATGAATCCAAACAAAAACCTGTTTTTATATTCAATGAAGACAAAAGATCAAAGACAAAAGACAAAAGATCAAAGACAAAAGACTTTTTATCTAATTTCTAGTCACTAATCACTAATCACCAATCACCAATCACCAAAAATTACTTCACACGATTCATTCCCATGGCTTTCAACATCCAATCGGGAAGTCTTTTCTTCGGATCACGTTT
>JALQVX010000163.1 GCA_023263555.1 Crocinitomix sp. | reverse complement strand
ATAGGTTGAGCAAGTCTTAGAACACGCATCTTCATCAACAAGGACACGTTACATTCTTCTCCCCTCCGTCAATTGGAAACATAAAGCGCTGGTCAGCAGTTCTTATGTCAAGCATGTATTTAACAGTTAAACACATCCCTTTTTGAAAGTTCAATTAGTCTAGAATTATCCGTAAACTTTTCGTCTTGAAACAAACGAATCAATCAGTAAATTAAATAGAAGAAGCGTTATTTACCAAATATGGCCTTGATGAGATCATTCCCATTGGCATAGACAAGCAAACCAAGCAAGAGAATAATACCTGCCAATTGCGCATATTCCATCAATTTCTCATTCGGTTTACGACCTGTAATCATCTCATAGAGCAAGAACATGATATGTCCACCGTCAAGTGCAGGAATAGGTAAGAAGTTCATAAACGCCAACATGATTGAAATGAAAGCCGTCATACTCCAAAAAATCTCCCAATCCCAAGTAGGTGAAAAGAGACTACCGAAGGCTCCGAAACCACCAATACTTGAGGCTCCCTTTTTGGTGAACAAGAATTTCAATTGCGACACATAATCACTCAGTGTATGCATACCAAGAGCTAAACCACCTGGAATCGACTGACTAAAAGTAAATTCTTGATGTGAAATATTAAATCGTTTGGTGAGCGGACGTTGCGCTACACCAATTAATCCCGTTGAATCCGTCGCTACTGTTAGCGTCTTTAACTCACCTTCGCGGTAAACGTCCAACTTTACCGTTTGACTTTTGTGATTCAGCATATAATCTGAAAATTCATTCCAGTAAACAATCGGCTCGTTATTTGCTGCAACAATACTATCACCATCTAAAATACCTGCAATAAATGCAGGTCTGTTTCCACCGTCTTCATCAACTGCAATTACCGTATCGATCACGGCATAAGAACGCGGCATAATTCCTTGCATTGCCCCATCAGTGAAGGCTTTCATATCGATATCCTCTGGAAGTGTAATGGTTTGTTCTACTCCATCTCGTTCAAAAGTAATATCCTGCGCACCTCTTAGGAGAATAAATTTATTGATCTCCGTTACATCTCTCGGCACTACTCCATCTAATTTGAGGATATTATCACCATCTTGAAAACCTAAATCCTTATACGTTTGATGAAAAGAATAACCATGATGAACATCTTGAGGTGCCAAATAATCTTCACCCCATGCAAATAAAACAAGGATATAAATGATGATCCCTACAATCATATTTACCGTAACTCCGCCAATCATTATGATTAATCGCTGCCAAGCTGGTTTAGAGCGGAATTCCCATGGTTGAGGTGGCAATTTCATTTGCTCTTTGTCCATAGATTCGTCAATCATTCCTGAAATTTTCACATATCCTCCTAAAGGAATCCAACCGATTCCCCATGTTGTCTCACCAATTTTCTTTTTGAAAAGTGAGAATTTATAATCAAAGAAGAGGTAGAATTTTTCAACGCGTGTCTTAAACCATCTTGCCGGTAAATAATGTCCAAACTCATGCAGAACAATTAATATCGATAAACTTAAGATCAGTTGACCCGCTTTAATCAGAATTTCCATTCAGGTATATTTTAAGCTCCCAAAGATACACTTAACTTTAGCTAAAAAAAGGCTTTTTGGAAAAATTAACGGCATTTTTAACGCCTTAGTTTTCAACAGTGACGTACTTGTTTATTTCAAAATAATTGATAACCGCCTCTTTTAGCAAGTGTTCTTGATCTGAATTTGAAATAGCAGGAATATTTTTTACCTTTTCGAAATGCGGCCATCCCTCATCATCAGTTGAGACATATTTGTATACGCCATAAGGTTCAAGAATTGTGCAAATAGCAATGTGCATCAGGTTCATTTTCTCGTCTTTCGAAAAATCCTTATACCCCATTCCTAGTTCTTGCACACCAATTAATAGAATTATTGTATCCAGTTCGAGTCCTTCTCCAAACTTTACCTCTAGCTTTTTGACTAGTGAACGAAAATTAATTTCCACATTATGATCCATCTCTATAAACAGTTTTTTGTTGGAAAGAAATCCAACCCCATCTTCGGAGTACAAACTTCCGAATTATTTTTGTCATGCATGAACTATTTGGATATATTATTAATCATCCCAATAATAATTGGTGCTTGGCGCGGATTTAAAAAAGGATTTATCATTGAGATATTCACCTTGTTAGCCCTATTAGTTGGCATCTATGCAGGGATTCATTTTTCTGATATGATGGCCGTCATTTTGCGCGAAAACGTTGGCTTAACCTCTAAATACATGCCTGCCATCTCCTTTACCATCACCTTTTTATTAGTGGGTGCCATGGTTTTCTTTGCCGGAAAGATGATCGAAAAAGCGATTAAAGTAGTAGCGCTCGGAACGATAAATAAATTTGTAGGAATGATATTTGGGATAGTTAAAATGATCTTTATCCTAAGTATAGGGGTTGTGATCTTAGACGCTTATGATCAAGAAGGTGATTTTATTGGCGAATCTTTAAAAAACGAGTCACTCCTCTATGGCCCCATTAAAAGCACCACGATTAAAACAATGCCGGCGTTAAAATACAGTGAACTTTTTGTAAAACTCGCTCAATAAATTGAGGTCATTCCCTTTTTTATGCCTTAATTTTGGATGATATTTCTTTAATCTTCCTTAAATTTAATTCTACTCCTGTAGATTTCACTAAATTTGTACCGTGATTAAAAATATACTATATCTTCTAACAAGCTTTATTTGTTTGACTGGTTTTTCTCAAGAGCCAGATAAAGATGATGGTGGTACGCTCTTAAGACGCGATTTTATCGTTGGCCTAAATTTTAATGCAAACGCTGGCGCTACAGGCTGGGGACTGGGTTTTGATTATGCTATCCAAAAAACCTATAAATACAGAAATACCTTTGGTTTTACATTGACCAATATTCGTAATCCAAAAGAATTTAAAATTTACAATAATATTGGAAACTCAAGAGGATACTATTATGGTAAACTTTTTTCGCTCGTCAGTTTTAGACCGACCTATGGGGGGAA
>JALQVX010000160.1 GCA_023263555.1 Crocinitomix sp. | reverse complement strand
CTACTATATTTTCTTTTTCACTTAAATTGTTTATTGATGCAATTAATGCATTATGAGCTTCAGGTGTTGCCAAATCATCACTCTCGATTAGAACGCTTGTTGTTTCACCAAATCCACCACCAAATTCATCTGTCAACAGTCCCAGTGTTTGAACAACAGGATCATCTTCTGGTAAGAAATCTGTAAATTCAAATATAGTTTCCAAATTTGTAAAACTAAAATATCCATATCCAGAGATTGCAAAAAGTAATTTATAAAAATTTACCTTTGGATGATCCGAAGCAAAGACAACCAGATATCACTAAAGCACGTGAAATTCTAGATTGGGAACCAAAAATTGGTCGTTCAGAAGGTTTAAAACGAACGTATGCTTATTTTCAGAGCTTAACGGAAGGTGAATTGAATGAAAAAGATCATTATAATTTTGACAAGTATATCATTAAGTAGTTAAACCTTTGTAGAACAGCGGCTAAAGATTTTAACTTTGGCAATTCAAAACAACTAAAAATGGCGAAGTATTTTGCACACGAAACGGCAGTAATTGATCCAGGATGTACAATTGGTGAAGACACTAAAATTTGGCATTTCTCCCATATTATGCCTGATTGTGTAATCGGTAACGGTTGTAATATCGGTCAAAACTGTGTGATTTCCCCGCAAGTTGTGCTTGGTAACAACGTCAAAATTCAGAATAATGTTTCTATTTATTCGGGTGTGATTTGTGAAGATGATGTGTTTTTAGGGCCTTCTATGGTCTTCACCAATGTCATGAATCCAAGGAGCGCGGTAAATAGACGTAACCAATATCTCGAAACTCTCGTTAAAAAAGGAGCATCAATAGGAGCAAATGCAACGATTGTTTGCGGTAATCCGATTGGTGAGTATGCATTTATCGGTGCAGGAGCCGTTGTAACAAAGGAAGTTCCTGCATACGCATTGCTAGTAGGAAACCCTGCGAAACAAATCGGTTGGATGAGTTCGTATGGACATAGATTAGAGTTTAATGACCAATATGAGGCAACTTGCCCTGAGAGCAATGAGCGTTATAAATTGGAAAATAATAAAGTAACACGTATAGCATGATCAAAAACGATCAAAAAGTAAAATTCGCAGTTATTGGCTGCGGTCACATTGGAAAACGCCACGCCACTATGGTGCAGCGTAACGAGGAATCTGAATTAATTGCTATGGTTGACATTCGCCCAAAAAGTGAATTGGCCATGGAAGATTTTGAAGGGGTGCCTTTCTTTAATTCAATCGAAGAATTGATGGAAAGTGGACTAGAATATGACGTCGTTAATGTTTGCAGTCCGAATGGATTACATTCTGACCAAGCAAAATTAGCCTTAGAATATGGTCATCATGTGGTTTGCGAAAAACCAATGGGCTTATCAAAAGATGGGTGTGAGAGTGTCATTTATACTGCATTACAACATTCTAAGCAAGTATTTTGTGTTATGCAAAACCGCTATTCTCCCCCTTCAGTATGGATTAAAGATGTGATTGAAAATCAACTCCTAGGTGACATTTTCATGGTTCAATTAAATTGCTATTGGAACCGTGATGATCGTTATTATAAAAAAGGTGGATGGAAAGGTACAACTGAATTAGACGGTGGTACACTCTTCACACAATTCTCTCACTTTATTGATATCATGTATTGGTTATTTGGTGATATTTCCAATATTCAAGGAAAATTTGCTGACTTTACACATAAAGATTCAACCGACTTTGAAGATTCAGGTTTTGTAAGTTTTGATTTCATTAAAGGCGGTATGGGAAGTATCAACTATTCAACTGCGGTTTGGGATAGCAACCTTGAAAGCTCAATGACGATTATTGGCAGCAAAGGAAGTGTCAAAATTGGTGGTCAGTACATGAACGAAATTGAACATTGTCATATCGAAAATTACGATATGCCGGTGCTTCCTCCTTCTAATCCTGCAAATGACTACGGAACATACAAAGGTTCAGCTGCGAATCATCACTATATCATTGAAAATGTGGTTGATTCGTTAAAAGGTCGTAAAAAACCAACGACAAATGCCTTGGAAGGACTTAAAGTAGTAGAAATTATCGAACGTATTTATGCTGTTCGAAACAAACAACACATTAAATAAGCGTAAAATGAGTAAGAATATTTACGAGAAATTAATTCATAAAGAAACAAAACTTGCCGTCATTGGTCTTGGCTATGTCGGTTTACCCATAGCACTCGAATTTGCACGTAAAATTGATGTAATCGGTTTCGATATCAATGAAAAACGTGTGGAAATGATGAAAAACAATATTGATCCGAGTAATGAATTGGAAGCGTCTGATTTCGAAGGATGTAGTATTGAATTCACCGCCAGTATTGAAGACTTAAAAGAAGCAACCTTTTTTATCGTTGCTGTTCCTACTCCAATAGATTCAGGAAGAATGCCGGATTTAGGACCGCTTTTAGGAGCAAGTAAAACAGTTGGTTTGGCCTTAAAAAAAGGAGATTATGTGGTTTATGAATCGACTGTTTACCCTGGCTGCACAGAAGAAGACTGTATTCCTGCACTCGAAGCAACTTCAGGATTAAAATTCAGAGATGACTTTAAGGTTGGGTATTCGCCTGAGCGAATTAATCCGGGAGATAAAGTGCACACACTCGCTTCTATTGTTAAAGTATCTTCCGGTTGTGATCCTGATTCTGCCGAACATATTGCTTTAACATACGAATTAGTTGTAACAGCAGGTGTTCACCGCGCAGCATCAATTAAAGTAGCAGAAGCAGCAAAAATTATTGAAAACACCCAACGTGATGTCAATATCGCATTAATTAATGAATTATCGATCATCTTTAACCGATTGGGAATTAACACCTATGAAGTGTTAGAAGCGGCAGGTACAAAATGGAACTTCTTAAACTTCCGTCCAGGCCTCGTTGGGGGACATTGTATTGGTGTAGATCCTTATTATTTGACGCATAAAGCAAAGCAATTGGGTTATCACGCAAAAATCATCAATTCTGGTCGTTATGTGAATGATTCAATGGGCTTTTACGTCGGTAAACAAACGGTTAAGAAAATGATTGGTCATGGCAAAAACCCAATGGAATCGAAAGTTCTCATCATGGGTGCAACGTTTAAAGAAGATGTCAGTGATATTCGTAATTCGAAAATTGTAGATGTGATTGGTGAATTACAATCCTTTGCGTGTACGGTGGATGTTATCGATCCACATGCGGATACAGATGAATTATTCCACGAGTACGGATTCCATATCAAGGAAAATCCAACTAATGATTATGATGCAATTATTGTGGCTGTTAATCATAAAGAATATAGCAATTTTACAGAAGCCGATTTTTCTAAAATGCTAAAAGGTGATCAAGGTATTATCGTAGATTTGAAAGGAATTTACAAAGACACGATTAAAAACATTGACTACTGGAGTCTCTAAATTTTAGTGGATAAAAACATTTTAATAACAGGTGGTGCAGGCTTTATCGGCTCGCATGTTGTTCGACTTTTCGTGCAGAAGTATCCGAATTATCGTATCGTTAATTTAGATAGTTTAACCTATGCCGGTAATTTGAAAAACATTACCGATATCGAGAATGCGCCCAATTATCACTTTGTTAAATGTGACATTCGTGAGAAAGCTGCTTTGAAAGAAATTTTCATTAAAGAAGCCATTACAGATGTCATTCATTTAGCAGCAGAATCTCACGTTGACCGTTCAATTTCTGGTCCAATGGATTTTATCACAACCAATATTGTTGGAACAGCCAATTTATTAGATGTTGCTCGCTCAACATGGAAAGGAGATCATCATATTTTCTATCACATTTCAACGGATGAAGTTTTTGGTTCTTTAGGATCTGAAGGCTTTTTTACAGAGACAACAGCTTACGATCCACGCAGTCCCTATTCGGCGTCTAAAGCGAGCTCTGATCACCTGGTAAGCGCTTTTGGACATACATACGGTTTGCCCATCAAAATGTCGAATTGTTCAAACAATTATGGTTCGCACCAATTCCCCGAAAAACTGATTCCGTTGATGATTAATAACATCAAAAACAACCAACCTTTGCCGGTTTATGGAACAGGAGCAAATGTGAGAGATTGGTTGTGGGTGGAGGATCATGCCCGCGCGATTGATACTATTTTTCATAAAGGTAAAATTGGGGAATCGTATAATGTAGGGGGGTGGAATGAATGGACGAATCTTGATTTAGTGCAGCTGCTGTGCAAAATTATGGATCAAAAATTAGGACGTCCTGAAGGAACATCTGAAAAGTTAATCACCTACGTAAAAGATCGAGCCGGTCACGATATGCGCTATGCAATTGACGCTACTAAAATCAAAAACGAATTGAAATGGGAACCTACTTTACAATTTGAAGAGGGCTTAACAAAAACAATCGATTGGTATTTAGCAAATGCGACTTGGGTGAATGAAATTACTTCAGGGGCTTATCAAACGTATTATAGGGAGCATTATTCTTAGGGTTGTTAGTCGATAGTCTTAGAGTTGTTAGTTGTTAGTCGATAGTACTGGATTTTTTTGTCTTT
>JALQVX010000140.1 GCA_023263555.1 Crocinitomix sp. | reverse complement strand
TGTGGGGTTTTTAACGTTGCTTTTATCTCTAATGACATTCTATGTAGCTAATTAATCGACTTTCTCGTGGTCTCGTCATGCAAATTTAATAATTCTAAAGTTGAGAACCTAGCCTTTTGAATGTATATTTTTTATAAAGGGTTAAGTATAAATTTTATCTTGCTAAAAGGACTTGTCCTCGATAAATTTCTTGTTCGCCTTTTTCGTTAGTAAGTGTTACAAACCAGACATAAACACCATCTTCGGCTTCAACATGTGTTCTTGCATCACGGCCATCCCAAGGATTGTTTGCATTATTGGTTTGGAAAAGTAAGTGCCCCTCAATGTCATAAATGAACATCTCAAAGTTCTTGTCTAGTAAGGTAAGCGCAACTGGTATGAATACATCATTACTCCCATCAAAGTTCGGTGTAAAAACAGTGGGTGCAAATAAATTATAATCTTCTTCAATTTCTATCACTTCTTCGGCTGATTGTTTACATCCTTGCGCATTTTTCACGGATAATTCAATCACATGCACACCTTTTTGACGAAGTGTTTGTTGGTATTGTAATTTATCAGAGACCACCGCTCCATCAATGCTCCAAAGTACTTGATCGGTTCCTGCCGCAGATGAACTGAAGTTGAAAGTCGGAAGACTTTCCATTGGCTGATTCCAAATGATTTGAGCCGAAGGAAGGGCATTCACCGTTACTGTTTGAGATTCACTTGCTACGATTTTATTGGTGTTGTTTTCTCGTACAGTGTGAGTGACCGTGAAAATTCCAGCTTGAGCATAACTATGCGCAGCAGCAGCAGCAGCTGTTGTGGTAGATGAACCGTCTCCAAAATCCCAAAGATGATTCGTACCTACTTTTGACACTTTCGGGTTGAACAAGATATTTGTTCCTGAACATACATTGTAAATACTGGCCTTAAATTCGGCATTCACAGCAGTTGAAACGGTTGATTCAATCGTTTCATTTTCTTCAGCAACAGGAGGTCTCTCTGTAAAAGGTCCATTGTCTCGAGGTGTAGATGATGAATCTTTTTCAGTATGATTAACAGCAGGTGTGTTATGTGTTAAATCAGAGGAAGGATGATCTGCATTTCTTTCTGGACCCAGCTGATTTTCGATAGGTGCTTCAGAAGGATTAGATTCATTATTATTTGTATTGAAATCATTGTTGTTAGGTGCAGCAGGTGTATTGTTAAGTTTATCCTGCTTTACTTGTTCATTTTCAATAGATAAGGCAAGGTTGAGCTCTTCGTTTCGAGTAGATTCGGGCGTTGGCCAAAACACAATAGCACTTGAAATCAATGCTATAGCAGCAGCAGTGCCACCAATCCATTGTGATAAACTCCAAGAAGAGCTTATTTTATTTTTAATTGAAGACCAAGCTTTTGGATCGTAAGGAGCCTCATGACTTTCAAGCGTTTCCCTAAAGGCGTCTTCCATAGGGCTTAATTGGCTACTCACTTTATCCCACATAGTAGAATCAAATGGTGCCTCAAAACCGTCTAATGCCTCTTTTAATATTTTATCAATGTTATTCATTCTCGCTTAAGTTTGCGAACTTTTCAGTTAATTCTGATCGCAGTTTTTGTTTTGCCTTTGCTAAATTGGATTTTGAAGTTCCTTCACTGATTCCCAAATATTCGGCAATCTCTTTGTGGGTAAATCCTTCTATGACATACATGTTGAAAACCATTCGATAAGCAGGGGATAAATTGCTAATTGCTTTTATCGCTGTTTCTGCTTTTAGTTTCGAATAGAATTCATCTTCATCACCAGTAAAAGGGACATCCTCTTCAATGTTTTGTATTCTGTCCTCATCCTCAATCAAAAAAGGATCGCGTTTGTTTTTCCTAATTTGATCAATTGCGGTATTCACCATGATCCGTCTAATCCAACCTTCCAAAGAACCATCAAAATTGTAAACTTCAAGTTTGTTAAAAACCTTAATAAATCCATTTTGGACTATGTCTTGAGCTTCATCTGCATCCTTCGCGTAGCGATAGCATATAGCCATCATCTTACCGTAATACATTTCAAAAAGCTGTTTTTGAAACTTACGTTTGCCTCGGATACAACCGTCAACTATCTCTCTGAGTTTATCTTTGTTTTCCACTTTGTTTACACTATCTAAACGTATGAATAATTTATGGGTTGCCACCAAGATAAAGAAAGTTCTGTGATCTAAAATATTTCTCTTAAAATTTGACGTGTTAAAACGGGTAGATCGTAAAAAACTTCTTAATTTCGCAACAGATCAAAACTAGAGTTAATTAATTATATAATCTAAAAAAGATGAAAGTTACCGTTGTAGGAGCTGGAAACGTTGGTTCGACATGTGCGAATGTTCTTGCTCATAATGAAATTGCAAATGAAATTATTTTACTTGACATCAAAGAAGGTGTAGCAGAAGGGAAAGCATTAGACATGTGGGAAACTTCTCCAGTAAACATGTATGATTCAAGAATAACTGGGTCAACGAATGATTACAGCATGACTGCTGGATCAGAAGTTGTGGTTATTACATCAGGGATTCCAAGAAAACCAGGAATGTCAAGAGATGATTTGATCGCTACAAATGCAGGAATCGTTAAATCGGTAACTGAAAACGTTGTAAAATATTCTCCTGATGCCAAAATCATTATCGTTTCTAATCCATTAGACGTAATGTGTTATACTGCTTTTTTAGCTGCTAAAGTTGAAAAAGGACATGTAATGGGAATGGCAGGTGTGTTGGATACAGCGCGTTACCGTTCTTTCTTAGCATTAGAATTAGGTGTTTCTCCAAAAGATATTCAGGCTTTATTAATGGGTGGTCACGGTGATACTATGGTTCCTCTTCCTCGTTATACAACAGTTGGTGGTATTCCGGTAACAGAATTAATTGAAAAAGACAAATTAGACGCAATCATTGAGCGTACGAAATTCGGTGGTGGTGAAATCGTAAAATTATTAGGTACTTCTGCTTGGTATGCTCCAGGAGCTGCAGCGGCTCAAATGGTTGAAGCAATCGTGAGAGATCAGAAGCGTGTACTTCCAGTTTGTGCATGGTTAGAAGGAGAGTATGGTTTAAATGATATTTATCTTGGTGTACCTGTAATTTTAGGTAAAGACGGTATCGAAAAAATCATTGAGGTTGAATTGAATTCAGATGAAAAAGCTTTATTAAATGAGTCAGCAGAAGCGGTAAGAAACGTAATGCAAGTGCTTGATGGAATGAAAGTTTTTTAAGAATCACTTTTTTTTTTTTTTTTGAAGCGGATTGGTTGTATGACTGATCCGCTTTTTTCTTGAAGTATTTTGAAAGAATTCAATACTATCCACTGATAATCACTAATTTTGCAAACGCAAATCAATTATATGAAACAAGTAGCTATTCTAATGAGTGCATTTATTGTGCTGAGTTGTGCTGAATCAGAAGGGAATAGTCAATATCCCGCGATCAACGCGGATTCAACTACTATTGCCGTAGTCGAAGTGGATACTATTCCTCCATTTATAGCGATTGAATCGAATTTTGATACGGATTCATTGTTATTGCCTGAAGGTTTTACGTATCGTGTATTATTTCAAGAGAAAACAGACCTTGTCACCCGAGCAGATGGTCAAACTTTTCCAGCTAAAGGAAATCACGATCTTTCTGTTTTTGTTCCTGACGAAGAATTCCCCACCACAAAAGGATTATTATACATCAGTCACGAAACCAAATATGCCGATCAAAACTTGGGTGATGGAGGAGGAGCGACTGTTTTCGAAATAGAATTGATGGATGGTCATTGGCGGGTAAACGGTTCTTTTAATCATGTTGATTTTGCTCCAGTTGGCTATACAAATCGAAATTGTGGAGGAAGTTTAACCCCGAATGGAACGGTGTTTACTTGTGAAGAATCCTGGGCCTGGAATACCGAGTATTTATACCAAGGAG
>JALQVX010000058.1 GCA_023263555.1 Crocinitomix sp. | reverse complement strand
AGGATAATTCAAATCCTGACGCATTGAGTTCCGGCAACAGTTCTTTCCACAAAAAAAGATCTGTTTTATCGATATTAATTTCGTCCGGAAAAAGCAATTTTTGCGAGCGACTCTCACCTGCTTTTGAGGCTTCTGAAAACTGATCAAATAATATGCGGCAATGCGCGCGGTATTGGTCAATCAGAATGAATCCATTTTTAATAGATGAAAGAATATATTTCTCGTTGATTTGAACCGGTTTTTTTCGTTCTACGGCCATGTCATTATTCATGGATGAAGAAACAGTTTGAATCTCAATTTGATCATCTTCCTCATCATCCTCATCACTAAAATTCGATTCAGTATCACGAGCAGTATCATAAAAATTTTCCCAAACCGAAGGTTTAACGGTTTCTTGTCCACTAAAGCCTCCAGCAGAAAGAGCACTTACTCTTGCACCACCGCCGCCTGAAGAAGAAGTACTTGATGATTTAAAAGGATTAAAATTTGGATTCACTGCAATTTCAGGCGCCCTCACTTGTTCCCCTTTTTTTAGAGCGGGAACGTCAAACGTACGCTCTGCTTCAAAATCCAATGTTGGCGCGATATTAAATTGACCGAGCGCTTGTTTAACGGCGCTACGAATGATCGCATAAATGGCCTGATTTTCTTCGAATTTAATTTCCGTTTTCGTTGGGTGCACATTGACATCAATCGACTGCGTAGGCACCTCAAAGTAAAGAAAATAGGGCGGATATTTGCCTGAAGGAATGAGTCCATCATAAGCATTCGCCACGGCGTGATTAAAATAACGATCCTTGAAGTACCGATTATTGACAAAGAAATAAGATTGTTCACGCGAGGCTTTTGCAAACTCTGGTTTGAGTACAAAACCTGAAATTTTAATCAAGTCCGTTTCTTCATTCACTGGAACGAGACGTTGATTAAATTTGGCTCCGTACAACTGCACAATTCGCTGACGCAATCCTTGGGCCGGCAAATTATAAATTTCATCATCATTGTGATGAAAAGACATTTCAATATCGGCGTGCACAAGTGCTATGCGCAGAAACTCTTCAAGAACTTTGCGGTATTCGGTTGCATTATTCCCTAAAAAATTACGGCGAGCGGGCACATTAAAAAAGAGATTTTTTACGGCGATATTGGTTCCATTTGAGACTAAATCAGCCTCTTGCGAAACGATTTTAGACCCTTCATTGACAATCACCGTTCCCAATTCGGCATCATGTAATTTCGTGCGCATAGCAACGTGAGCGATTGCGGCAATAGATGCCAATGCTTCGCCACGAAAACCTTTCGTATGCAATAAAAAGAGGTCGTCCGCACTGGAAATTTTACTTGTCGCGTGACGCTCAAAAGACATGCGCGCATCCATGGCACTCATTCCCGACCCATTATCAATGACTTGAATAAGGGTCTTTCCACCATCTTTCGCTACAAGATTGATCCGAGAAGCTCCGGCGTCAATTGCATTCTCAATCAACTCCTTTACTACAGACGCAGGTCGTTGCACCACTTCACCAGCAGCAATTTGATTTGCAATGTGATCCGGTAATAATTTAATCAATTCAGCCATTCAACCTATTTCCAATTATTTTTATTCTCGTCAATAAACATCCCCCCAAGATCCAAGGCAACAAAAACGTAATAAAAAGCAATCAAGAGTAGACCTAAAATGACAATCAATCGAATATTCGATCGCATAGATGCTGCTTTATAATCAGAGTTACCCCATTTCGATTGAAGCTGAGATCTAAATTCAATTTCACGAGCATAATTGCTATTCGCCTCTTCTCCTGCCTCCCGATTCGCTTGGTTAATTTTTCGTTGCAATGCTTCTTTGTCCGCATCATAATAACGCGGAACATAATCAAACCGTTTATGGCGATTTGGCAACTTAAACAATGAAATTCGATTCCAATTCATACCTTTTAATTTTTGCGAATAATAAAATAGGCTTGTATTACAAATATAATGAGATTAACTTCAATTCGGGCTATTTCAGAGGTATCTATTGTCCACAAAAAAGCGACGCGCGTAAAGTTTTAAAATTCATTATAATACACGATAAGATGTGGACAAATTTCATACCATGGCAAGATTTATGCTATTACAAATTGATACTTTCGTCATTTTGACAAAATAAACGTGCTGATAAAATTGAATATGAAGAGAATAAAAGTGGTATTTACGGTACTCTGCAGCTTGCTAATTGCCTCTATTGGCCGTTCACAAGTTACGACTGACAGAATTGCAGACAAGCGTATCGACCCAGCTTTTTTAAGCGTTGAAGGACAATGGGCAGATTCGGTTTTTAAGAGTTTAACGCCGGACCAGCGTATTGCACAACTGTTTATGGTTGCCGCCTATTCAAACAAAGATGCAGCTCACGTGGAAACGATTAATAAATTAGTGAGCACATATAAAATTGGTGGATTGATTTTCTTCAAGGGCAGTCCTATTAAACAAGCACAACTCACAAATTATTACCAATCAAAAGCAAAGACGCCATTATTTATTGCCATTGATGGTGAATGGGGTTTATCCATGCGACTTGATTCGACCATTGTATATCCACGTCAAATGTCTTTAGGAGCCATCCAAAACAGTGCTTTAATAGAAAAGATGGGAGCGCATATAGGCGAGCAATGTCGCCGCATGGGCATTCACATCAATTTTGCGCCAGTCATTGACATCAATAATAATCCACAAAACCCAGTGATTAATAACCGTTCATTTGGCGAGGAAAAGGAAAATGTAGCACGCTTGGGATTGGCGTATATGAATGGAATGCAAGCCAATCGCATCATAGCCTGTGGAAAACATTTTCCAGGCCATGGCGATACAGATATGGATTCGCATAAATCACTCCCAACAATTGAGCACGATTTTGCGCGATTAGACAGCCTCGAACTCTATCCATTTAAAGTCTTAATCAATCAAGGATTGGCGAGTATGATGGTGGCCCATTTGCACATTCCTATCTTGGACAATACAACCAATCAAGCCTCAACACTGTCACCAAAAATTGTGAATGGCTTATTGAAAGACAGTTTAGGATTTAAAGGCTTAATTTTTACAGATGCCCTCAACATGAAAGGTGTTTCTTCCTACTATCAGCCAGGAGAAGTTGATGTAAAAGCAATTTTAGCAGGTAATGATGTTTTATTATTTCCTGAAGACGTTCCCGTTGGCATTAAAAAGATCAAGGAAGCGATAGCAAAAGGAGAAATCACGCAAGCTGAAATAGATGCGCGCTGTCTTAAAATATTACGTGCAAAAGAATGGGCACAATTGGATCACTACCAACCGATTGAAATCGATAATCTTATTCAGGACTTGAACACATTTAATTATGAAGCCCTCAATCGACAGCTAACCAAGTCGAGTTTAACTTTGCTAAAAAACGACCAGGACATCCTTCCTCTATCCAAGTTACGCGACCATAAAACGGTCTATTTAAATATTGGAGGAACGTCACCCAATCGCTTTAGCGAAACCATGGATCTATATGCTCAGGTAGATATGATTCAAATTCCGCGCTCTTTGTCTAGCGAGGAAGAAGCGCAATTAATTGAGGCCTGCGCTCCCTACGATCAGATCATAATTGGCTTTCACCGGACGAACAATAATCCTGCTCGAAATTTTGGTATCACTCGACAATCAATTGCAATTTATCAAGTTCTCTCAAAAAGTCATGATGTGATCAATGTCCTTTTTGGTAATCCGTACGTACTAGATGGATTCGGAAAATTAGATTCAACACGAGCGATTCTTGTGGCTTATGAAGACAATGATCTTACACAAGAAGAGGCTGCACAAGCTATTTTTGGAGGATTGATTCCGCAAGGAAAATTGCCCGTTTCAGCTTCATCTGAATTTAAAGCGGGAACGGGGTTGACTTTTGCAAATAAAACGCGAATTGGATTTGTTCTCCCTGAAGAACTTGGAATTGACCGCGTAAAACTCAATGAAATTGATGAAATCGCATTGGACGGAATAAAAAAAGGAGTCTATCCCGGGTGTCAAGTACTGGCTATAAAAGATGGAGATGTTTTTTACAATAAAGCGTTTGGATATCACACCTATGATCGTGAGCGCGAGGTTAAAACGAGTGACTTATATGATTTAGCTTCAATCACAAAAATTGCGGCCACCACGATTAGTTTGATCAAATTGCAAAAAGAAGGACGTATAAATTTAGACAAAACACTCTACGATTATCTTCCTGAATTGGTCGATTCGACACCCTATCGAAACATGGTGCTTAGAGAAATGCTTGCACATCAAGCCGGATTATTTCCATGGATTCCATTTTACAGTAAAACACTCATAAATGGCGAATTGGACTCAACTATTTATCAAAAAAATTCAAGTGCTGCATTCTCGAATCAAGTTGCGGAAAACATATTTATCAATTCAGCTTATGACACCACTATGATTCGCACCATCACTGAAAAAGCACTTATCAAAAAGCGCTATAAATATTCGGATTTAGGTTATTATTTTATGAAGGTGATTATTGAAAAACAGACCGGAAAGACATTAGATCAATTCGCATCTGACAGCTTTTATACACCTATGGGATTACGCCGAATTACCTATCATCCCCTCAAGCGTTTTGATCGTGCTGAAATTACACCAACCGAAGATGACAAAATTTTCAGAAAACAATTGGTTTGGGGATACGTCCACGATCCGGGCGCTGCAATGCAAGGAGGAGTTGGTGGACATGCGGGGTTGTTTTCGAATGCCTTGGATTTAGGAACGTTGATGTATATGCTCGTCAATAACGGAAATTACGGTGGAGAAAACATACTGGATTCGGCAACGATTAAAGAATTCACCAAATGTCAGTTTTGCCCGAGCAATCGACGTGGTGCAGGGTTTGATAAACCTGTTCGTTCTTTAGAAGGAGGTCCAACCTGTGATAAAGTATCTCTGAGTAGCTTTGGTCATTCAGGCTTTACAGGAACACTGACTTGGGCCGATCCTGAAAAAGGGATTGTCTATGTATTTTTGAGCAATCGTGTTTATCCAAATGCTGAAAACTGGCTCATCACAAGTGAGAACACGCGTACAAGAATAGAGGATATTATTTATCAAGCGGCCGATTTTTAAATTAAAAAATCTTCTTTTATCACAGAATCGATTCGTAACTTTGAGCAGATTTATTTTGTTAGAGCAATTCTGTAAACCAGGCTTTGATCATACGTCAAAATAACGATACAAATAAGTAGAACACATGAAAATTGGAATAGTACTTTATCCGACATTTGGCGGAAGCGGAATAGTAGCCACCGAATTAGGGAAAGCATTGGCCGAAAAAGGACACGAAATTCACTTTATTTCATACAATCACCCGGTTAAACTGGATCATTTTCTACCGAATATACGTTACCACGAAGTGCGTCCTTTTCATTATCCACTTTTCGATTATCAACCTTATGAATTGGCTTTAACCAGTAAATTGGTTGACGTGACACGTTATGAAAATTTAGATGTCTTGCATGTCCATTATGCCATTCCCCATGCCTCTGCTGCTTATTTTGCAAAACAAATCTTAAAAACGCATAACATAGACATTCCGTTTATCACTACCTTGCACGGAACAGATATTACCTTGGTTGGAAAACACCCTTCATTTGAACCTGTTATTACCTTTAGTATTAATGAATCAGATGCTGTAACGGTCGTGTCTGAAAGTCTTAAAAAAGATACGTATCGTCACTTTGCAGTAGTCAATGACATTGAAGTTATTCCAAATTTTGTTGAACACTCACACTATTGCAGAACACCTAAAGAAGAGGATTTATTGCGTAAAGAGGCAATTGCTCCAAATGGTGAACGGATTATCAGCCATGTTTCGAACTTTAGAAAAGTTAAACGGATAGAAGATGTTGTAAAGGTTTTTCAAAAAATCAGAGCGAAGATGCCGGCCAAATTAATTCTAGCTGGAGATGGTCCAGAGCGCTATAAAATTGAGCAACTTTGCAAAGAACTTGAAGTTTGCGGAGATGTTGAAATGTTGGGAAATGTTCAAAATGCATCTGAAATTTATTGTATTAGTGATTTATTTATCTTGCCTTCGGAAACGGAAAGTTTTGGTTTAGCAGCTCTTGAAGCCTTGGCCTCTGGTGTTCCTGTAATTTCAAGCAATAGCGGTGGATTACCAGAAGTTAATCTGCATGGATTCTCGGGATTCTTGAGTAATGTAGGTGATGTCAATTCAATGGCTGATCATGCGATCTCTATACTTGAGTCAGATGAAAAACTGAGCCAATTCAAAAAACAAGCGTACGAGCATTCGTTAAAATTTAGCTTAAAGGAGATTTTACCGCGTTACGAGAAAATTTATGATCGTTTGGTGAGCGCTTCAATGGTAAAAAAAGAAGAATAGGGAATTTATTTTCTAATTCTATCAATTTGAACGCCTTGTGTAAAAAACACCAAGTCATCAGAGACCTGAACAGATTCGTACGTCAATTCATGATTAGATTTTAGCGCCATAGTTATGAATCCGAGTCCAGCTCCACCTTTCTTTGACATGATTCCATTTGACAATGTTTCCATGTACAATCCTTTAATCTCATCCGCTGTCAACTTATTTAGTTGATCAATGCGAGAGGTTAATTTTATCTGATTCTCGACATTGACAAGATTTCCAAAAGTGACCTTATAATCGTCTTCGTTTTGAAGAACAATTAAGAAAGAAACTTGATTTCCATCTTTATCTCGTTCACCATGAATTCGGATATTTTGCAAACCTTCAACTAAAATACTGAACATGCGTTTAACAGAAGGTTTACGATCTCCTGAATCTAGCATCATATCTTCGATACTCGTTGAGAGTGAATTCACTAAATCTTGGGAAAATTCACCAAAGTGAGACACAATAATTTTACCATCCGCTTGAATGTTTAGATCCCCAAAAATCTTTTGAAATTGGGCATTACATTTTTCAATGAGTGTGTTCCTTTGCATTTATCAGACTATCTGATCATTGTTTTACAGCAGAAAGATAAAAAAATTATGACGAATTGCATCATTTTATAGATAAATTTAAATTAACTCTTGTATTTCTACGATCTTCCTTCATGTGTATATTTAGTACGCAAATTTAAAACGATTTTTGAAACAGCAGGACAGACCAATGTATTGGCTTGCGTTAGTTTTAAGATCTGTTGCATATTTTTACGATTTGTGTGCGGGTACTCTCTGCACGCTTGTGGACGTACATCATAAACGAAACATGTATTGTCTTCATTTAAAAAGGGACAAGGAAACGTTTTAAGTACATAGTCATTCTCCTCGTCAATCCTCAAATACAAACGCTCAAATTCGCCCGGTTTCATTTTAAACAATTTTGACAGACGCTTGATATCCTGATCCCGAAAGATAGGGCTAGTTGTTTTACAGCAATTCGCACATTCAAGGCAATCAACATTCTTGAAAACTGCCGTATGTTCCTCCTCAAATTTTGAGTCCAATTCTTTCTTTAAAAGTTTTGGAGCTCGTTTCAAAAAGGCCTGATTCTCTTTAGATTGAGTCTTGGCTTTATCCAATAATTGTTTTAAATCTTCTTTCACAAGGCAAAATTGAAAAAAATACTTGTCTAAAAATGTTCATCCTTCATATTCTTCAAACAGTCCACTGTTTATTCCGCCATCAATTAAGGATTATTCTGAAAAAAAATAGGCTACTATTTCATTCTAATTAGATGAATAACATCAATAAAATAGGAGTAAAACAAATTATGCCTAATAAATAATTATTACCTTTCACTATTCAATTATTGAAGCCTCATGAACGAATTAAAATATGACCTCGTCGTAATTGGCGGAGGCCCTTCTGGATACGCCTCAGCCATGCGAGCAATTGACTATGGCAAACGTGTATGTTTAGTGGAACTAAAAAAAGTTGGCGGCGCTGGCGTTTACAATGGGGCGCTCAGTTCTAAGACCTTGTGGGAACTATCTCAACGGGTTAAAAATGTAAATGAAACAATTATTTCTTTGGGCAGAGATCGATTTGAAATTTCATGGGCAGAAGTAAAAAAAACATTGGATGAAGCCGTATTTGAGCGAAAATTTCAATACTCGTGCCATATTAAGCTTCTTAAAAATCAGCGTGCTGACTTATTTAGTTATCGCCGAGGAACAGGTAAGATTTTAAATCCCAATCAAGTCTTGATCACCAAAGAGGATGAGGAATCAATAATTATCGACACTGACAATATTATAATCGCAACAGGCAGTCGCCCGAGAAAACTGCCGGATATTGAAGTGGATGAAAAAACCATTCTTACAAGTGATGGCATAGATTTCATTCAAGATTATCCGAAGAGTATGGTAATCGTAGGTGCTGGTGTAATTGGTTGTGAGTACGCCACTATCTTCTCAAACTTTGGAAAGACAAAAGTGTATTTAATTGACCGCGCCGATCATATTTTACCGTTTGAAGATGACGATATTTCGCAAATGATATCTGAAAATCTTGAAAAAAGAGGCGTAGTCATTCACCACAATGCGCAGCTCGTTCGAATGGAAATTGTGGACGGAGAGGTCGAATATGAAA
>JALQVX010000004.1 GCA_023263555.1 Crocinitomix sp. | reverse complement strand
GATTTTGATTGCTTTATGTCCGTTTCTTGTGATTACGAGTTGCTCCAATCCAAGTGACGAAAATGGAGAACAAGAAGTAGCGGAAAAAATCGAAGGCACGCCTTACTCTAATGCCGCAGTTGGCTGGTCGGTTACGGTGCCCGACGGATGGGAGATTATGTCGAAAAATCAGCTCGACGAAAACATGAAAAACGGACAAGACCTCATTGCAGAAAGTTCTACAATTAACCTCGATTATGATGGATTAACCCACCTAATTAATTTTCAAAAAGACCCTTATAATCAGTTTTTATCATCAATGGAACCCTTTGATTTAGATTATGAAGGAGAATGGGAAGAGAACAATAAATTGGTGTACGACTTTTTATATGAAACATTTCAATATCAAGGCGTACCGTGCGATACCAGCTCGCGAACAACACAATTAGATGGACTTTTGTTTCACGTCTTTTCGATCACCCTTTACACACCTGATGGATCAGTTCTGATGTATGAAGACATGTATGGACGCTATATTAACGGGTATGATTTTAGCATTATTATTACCTATAATAATACAGATGATAAAGTGCTCTTAGAACGTGTTATTCGCCAATCAAAATTCACCATTCGCGATTAAATGAAGTATTTATTCCGTTCCGAAATCAATTAACGTATAAAATAATTCGGGCCCTTTTTGAATATCGAGCGTGTCCGAATCATCAATTTCTAGATCCTTATACACAGACTTGATCATTCCGATATTTCGTGCATAAATTTCATAATCGCGTCGGTAATCGATAAAAGAAATAAAATTTTCTTTTTCTACACGCACAGTTGAATCATAAAGCGTTTCATTCTGTGTAAAAGGCAAATATATATCCTCATAATAACAGCTTAATGCCTCACCACTATTCAAGGCATTCCCGTTCCAAAAACGATCGTAGGCAATGGCAAAAACAAGTTTAATTCCACGACCATTTTCATTTACCACTTCAGCCGTTGAAGCGGTTCGTTTTTGCGTCCAAATGTCTTGAAGGATCCATGTGGACGTATCAGATTCACGAAAATAACGTTTGATTTTTTGTGCCGTATCCCCTTCATTGTCGATTAATAAATCAGCTAATACCTCTTTGATTTGATAGCGCAAGGTATCGTGCTGTGGTTCCAAATCAAGATCATGAAAAATCTCGACTACATCATAGGTTTTAAAGGATCCTATTGTGGTAGGAAAATACTCATAACCATAAATTATGGTATGATTAGGCGGATCCTTTTTACAGGCCAAAACAGCAAAACTTAGGAAAAGGAAATAGACTATGCGCATCTAGCTAATAAAAAATACACCTTATCTCATCAACTTTAGATAGGTTCTATAAATTAGTATAAAAATGATTGATATTACTGCTGTAAACACAATTCCGATTACGCCGACTGTGAAACCGGAGAAGAAATAAGTTTGCACAGCTACCGCCAATAAACTGTATATAATGTAGAGATGAAAGCCGATTTTACGTCCTTGAAACATCAGGTAAACGGCGACTCCTCCTATAATAGCAAAAATAAGATCGGCCCCTGCAATGAAGTACATATTATCCCGTGTAACCTCTAAAATACGCACTAATTCATCAATCATTCCCCCCATAATTTCCAAGGTCTCCTCTGTCTGAGACTTAAGTAATTCAATTTTATAGTCTCGGATTTGATCGTCTGTCATTCGACCAGAGAAGAGTGCGTTAATTTGACCTATGATCTCAAAGCCAATATAGATCCATGATAAAATACATAAGGTAATAAAACCCCCGGGGCGCTTTTCAGTCATATTCGTTCGTGTTAATCGTTTTTATAAATTTAATGGATTTTTCGATTTCAGGTTGCATAAATTTATCATCTTCTATAAAATCAACGATTTGACGATAAGAAGTGAGCACATTTTCAATGATTTCACTTGATTTAAGCGGTCTTCTAAATTCGAATGCTTGCGCGGCATTAAACAATTCAATTCCCAAAATTTTCTCTAAATTCTCCACAATCCGGAACCCTTTGGTAGCCGCATTTGCACCCATACTCACATGATCCTCTTGACCATTTGATGATTCAATCGAATCGACAGAGGCCGGACTTGCTAATTGCTTATTTTGACTGACAACAGAGGCCGCTGCATATTGCGGAATCATAAAGCCAGAATTTAATCCAGGATTGGCAACCAAAAATGGTGGTAAACCTCTTCGCCCTCCAATTAATTGATAGGTTCTTCGCTCAGAAATATTACCCAATTCGGCCAAAGCGATTCCTAACAAATCCAATGTAATTGCTAATGGTTGACCGTGAAAATTTCCAGCCGAAATGATTTCATCCGTTTCTGGAAAGATGGTTGGATTATCCGTCACTGCATTAATTTCGCGTTCAAAAATGCTTATCGCATACTCAATCGCATCCTTAGATGCTCCGTGAACTTGCGGAATACATCTGAAAGAGTAAGGATCTTGCACATGTTTTTTAGGTTGACTTATAATTTCACTTCCCTCTAAAAATGAACGCATTTGCTCAGCCGTTTTGATTTGACCTTCTTGATTTCTAACACGATTTACATTTTCAAAGAAAGGATTCAACCTTCCATCAAATGCTTCGACAGAAATTGCGCCAATAAAATCAGCCGCAAAGGATAATTGTTGCGCTCGCATCAAAATCCAACAGCCATACGCACTCATAAATTGAGTTCCATTCAACAAAGCCAAACCTTCCTTAGATTTCAATGTTAAAGGGCCCCACCCCATTTTTTTAAGCATTTCTTGAGATGACATCAGTTCGCCTTTCACTCTCACCATACCTTCGCCTAGCAGAGGTAAAGACATGTGCGCCAAAGGGGCTAAATCACCAGAAGCACCGAGTGAACCTTGTTGATAAACAACCGGTAAAATATCATGATTATAAAAATCGATCAACCGATTTACCGTGGCAAGTTGAACGCCAGAATGCCCATAAGAGAGCCCTTGAACTTTAAGTAAGAGCATCAATTTAACAATCTCTGCAGGCACTTCCTCCCCTATTCCGCACGCATGCGACAAAACAAGATTTCGTTGTAATTGGGACAGATCGGGTTTAGAAATAACAGTATCACACAAAGATCCAAAACCTGTATTGATGCCATAAAAAACATCTTCACCATTTGCCATCTTGTCATCCAAATACTGTCGACAGCGTTCGATCTTAACCCTCGCTTCAGGTGATAAAGCGATTTCAGTTTTGGTTTCCTTCAATTCTTTTACTTTCGCAATAGAGAGGTGCGCTTGACTAATGTAATGTATGATCATTGTCGATTGTTTTATAGAACGTTTCTAAATCATGCGTCATTTGATCGCCTGTTTCCATATTTTTAATGGTCACTGAATTGGCTTCAATTTCATCTAAACCAATTAGAATGGCAAAAGGAATGCCGCGATCATTTGCATATTTCAATTGTTTCTTCATGGCTTTCGCGCTTGGATAGATTTCACAAGAAACATTTTTCTGTCTCATTTTTGTTGCAATTTCCATGCAGCGCAATTGTTCCTTTTCCCCAAAATTCACAAATAGAAATTCAGTTGTTGTGAGCGCTGATTTCGGAAAAAGGTCCAATTCCGTCATAACATCATAAACACGGTCAGCACCAAAACTTATTCCCACGCCTGACATTCCACTCAATCCAAACAGAGAAGTCAAGTCATCATAACGACCACCACCACAAATACTGCCCATTTGCACGTTATTCGCCGTTACTTCAAATATGGCACCGGTATAATAATTGAGACCACGCGCTAAGGTTACTTCAAATTCTAATTTCGCACCGATTAATCCTAGCACTTTGATATGATCCAGAACATAGGCCAATTCTTCAATTCCTTTCATCCCCGTTTCAGAGGTTGCAAGATAAGTTCGTAGCATCTCTAATTTCGCATCATTATCGCCGGACAAACCAAAAAGTGGATCAATTTTCAAAATAGCATCTTCACTGACACCACGCTCGCGCAATTCATTTATTACACCTTCCTTACCAATTTTATCCAATTTATCAATGGCGACTGTAATCGGAATTAATTTTTCTGATTCGCCACAAACCTCAGCAATACCTGAGAGAATCTTTCTATTGTTAATCTTGATTGAAAAATCAGGAAATTGAAGTTGAGACAAGACTTCGTCAAAAATTTGCACCAATTCGATTTCATAGAGAAGGGAATCACTTCCTACCACATCTGCGTCACAAGGAT
>JALQVX010000319.1 GCA_023263555.1 Crocinitomix sp. | reverse complement strand
TCTTTGTATTAAGTTCAATTGTTATAACTTTAGCACAACCTGCTGTAGGACTGGCTTTCCCAACTAGATTAGCTGGAAAAGCATTAACTTCATTTAATTTTATTTTGTTCGTTGGTATTTTTATTGTGCAATGGATGATTGGTTTAATAATTGATTTCGTTACTGGTAAAGGCTACTCATTAATTGCAGCCTACCAAGTAGCATTTTCAATTTTTTTAGGAGTATGTGTGATATCTTATATATACTTTTTAAAATCAAATTTTAAAAAAATTAATGAAATATAAAATAAATTCAACAGTTACAGGTAGTCTTCCTAAACCTAATTGGATTGCAGAAACAGGTAAACTTTGGAGTCCTTGGAAATTGTCTGGTGAAGCATTAGAACTTGGTAAATTAAAAGCAACACTTTCATCTGTTGAAGATCAACTATCTGCAGGATTATCTATTATTACTGGATTATAGTTTTTACAAGCTTTTAAACATTTATCTATTTTACTTTTTGCTCCAACAATTTTTAAAAGTGCCATCTCTTTAAAAATAACCTGTTTATCCTCTCTTTTAAAGTTTGCAACTTTATGCACTGGAACTAATTTTCTTAATTGTAATAGTACCCCCAGCTGTAGATACAATATTTCCTGCATTATTAATGGTGTATGGTCCACCACTATCCAAAAGAATGGTATTGGATGTATGTGATTGTGTGTCACCAGAGTTAATCGTAACATTTTGATCAAGTCCACCACCACTCAGTACTTTACCTTTTCTCATGATACCATCAACACTTACTGTACCACCAGTAATTGAGAAAGACACATTTGTCAAAGGAATACTTTCGTCGTAACGACAAGAAAGTCTCGTTTGAGCTCTTACACTGGATAAACCAGGTGTTTGCCCATTCGTAATACCTCCTAAATATACATCTGGAGAAGGTAAGCTTTTCACTTTAAACTTGAATGATCCCAAGTTTACAGATCCACCATCAGCTTTACGTCCATTGACACTGATTGTTGCTTCTCTTGTTCCAGAACCTACTGTTGCAACATATTGATTACCACGCTTAGAGATATTACATCCACTACCCGATAACGTTACTTTATCTGGATCAAAACCAGATGCCGTACCTTCTACGATATTGTCATAACCTCTGTAAAGCACACGCATTTCAGGAAGAGCAACTACACCCATTGGTTGCCCAACAGTATATTCGAATTCCCATGGTTTGGGTACATCAACTCCACGTTGCTTCACCATGATCACACCTTTAATCTTGTGCAACCCAGGTTGTTCACCTCTAATACTAATTGAACCATCTTCATTGTTTGCTGCTTTCCAACTATCAGTGTTTGCTGTATCAGCATCCTGTCCCCAACTTACTTTTGGAGTTTCAGTTGAATCATAAGCAGCAATCATAACGCGTAAGTTCAATGAGTCACCTTGGTTAATATAACCCGTACTTGCAAATGCCAATGGTTCGATTTTGTTGAAATCAAATTCTTGAACATCCACTTTACTCAATAAGAACTTAGTTGCCATTGACTCTGAATTCTTAATATCCAATTTAAGTGCCGTAATCATTGCAGCAGCAGCTACAATTGGCGCGTGATCGAACATTACAGATGGCCATGGTAATTCTTCCGTCTCACCATGAACAGTTAGTTCAACTCTTTCCGGTACATTTAAAGAACGCATGAAGGCTGCAATATAAGCTGTATCATCAGGATTACATGTTTTCATTGCTTCTGATAGATCATTTAGATCCTCAGGGGCAGTAAACGAAAACTTTCCTTTAGGTGTTTCATACGTAGCCATAACTTGCGCTACATAATTTCTGTAACTAATTACAGAATCACGCATTGCCATTCCTCTTGGAACTGGGTTTTGCGGATCACCACCAATGAACATTGCTGTAGGGATATCATAGTTATCCATCCCTTCGATTTCAGCTAATGGACGCAGCGCTAGGATATTTCCTTCGCCATCTTTTCCCATTTCACCTTCTTCAATCCAATCTTTACCTTCAGACATAACGATCATATCGTTACACTCACTCAATAAAAAACTAACCACTTGAGTCGTTCTTTTTTGAACTAAAAAGGCACGATCTTGCCAAACTTTCACTGCATTGACGTCCCCACCTTGAGCCTTAACCGTAGTTATTTTCTTATCAAAAGATGAGTAATTATTTTGATTATTTTGATCGATAATCTGTGCACTGGCATCCAACTTGTTGTTAATTGTCACGAAAGCAGCGATTACTTGCTTCGAAACGTTTAGCGCAAGAAGGGCAGTCAGTACGAGGTACATCATACCGATCATCTTTTGTCTAGGGGTTTCTTTTCCTCCTGCCATGATTTATCTATATTTTTTGATTTAACATTAACTAATTCGCATTTTGGAAATGAAAATTAATCTCTAGATATCGTCATAGCTTTTAGCATATTACCATAAACTTGATTTAAATCAGTCAAGTTTTTAGACAACATTGCCATGTTTTCTTTATACAATCTTGTATCTTCAACAGAGTCACTCAAATTAGACATCATTTCGATTACATTAGCTTGAAACTTTTCTGTTGATTCGAGATGAGCACTAGACCCTTTTAATTGTAACTCGTAAACATTGTTTAACGCAGCCAAATTAGAAGAAACCTTTTGAATTTGCTCACCGAATGAAGCACCATCTTCAACACCTGAAGTTAATCCTAAGATCGACTCAGAAGCTCTTTCGTACGTATTAGATAAACCTCTAACTTGATTAGAAGCGCTCTCTAAACTCGCAACATAAGAATCAGTTGCAGCAGCAGCACCAGAAACAGCTTTTAAACCTTCAGCATTATCGCTCAACGTACGGATACCATCACCCAAACGGTTCAACAATTCTGCATCAATTTTAGCTTCTTCCAAAAGGCTATCGAATTTTTCCGTAATACCAGTTACGGTACCACCTCCGCCACCTTTAGCTCCTCCATGCATTAACCCTGACTCACCTTTTTCATCCAAGTATGCGTGTAAGTCAAAACTTTCATCATGCGCTAGTGCCAATTCTGGGTAAACAAGTTCCCATTTTGGATCTTCGTGTAATGGTTCAAATGCAGAGAAGAAGAAAATTACTGCTTCTGTTCCCAATCCAATTACCAACATTGGACCTGCAAAAGGCCAGTGCATAATTTTGAAAAGAGCTCCGACAATAACGATTGCTGCACCGATACCGTACAACTTCGCCATAAATAATTTCCATTTTTTCGTTCCTGGTCTCATAATTTTCCTTGCTTTAAGTTTAACATTTATTTATTTGGTTATTTATTTGAAAGCTTATCTCAATTCGATATCCGACTTAATCTCTTCACCACCTTCTTTATCGAAATCTGCACCACCACGTCCGATATGAGATTGAACACATCTAAATCCTATATAAGACTTAGCTGTATCTTGGTACTCATAGGTACGCGTTCCAGTTTGTAAGTAATATCCTATATCTTTCCATGAACCACCTCTTAACACTTTACGTTTCATTGAAGGTGGATCCCAGTCCATTGCGTTATAACGATACTCTGGACTTAAATCATGTGTAAACTCATAAACCGACTCATCAAATGCTGTCTCAGTCCATTCAGCTACGTTACCAGACATACAATATAAACCATAACCATTTGGATTATAGGAGTATGCTTTTACCGTATAGAAACCACCATCATCAAAATAGCGACCTCTCATTGGCTTAAAGTTACCTAACATACATCCTCCTGAGTTTCTGATGTAAGGACCTCCCCACGGGTAAGGACTTAATTTCAAATTACCACGAGCAGCATATTCCCACTCACCTTCAGTAGGTAATCTAAAATCTTGTACCCATAATGATCCTACCGCACTTAGCCAAGTATTTAACTTTTGTGTTCTCCAAATACAAAATGCTTTTGCTTGAACCCACGTTACACCAACCACAGGGTAGTTGTCATAAGCCGGGTGCCAAAAATACATATTTGTCATTGGATCATTGAAAGAGTAGGTAAAATCACGAACCCAGCACAATGTATCAGGATAAACATTAATTACTTCATCAATAATGAAACGGCTACGATCATCATGAGAACGTAATGCATTATTCTGCCCTTTCTTATTGAAATAACCCATATCTAAGTTTTGACCAACAGGCTCTCCAGTAAACGGGTGAGCTGGATTCTTTAAATCACGGTGTTGAGGATCAAGTGACGGATTAGTAAGGTTTTGACCTGCATCATAACCATCACGCACAATATTCACACGCCCTTTTCTAGCTGCCTCTTGTAGATCAATCCAATAGTACTTAAAGTTCAATTTACGAACATCAACCACTCTTCCATTATAGAAACGCTCATTGGGACGAAGGTACATGTCAGAAATCAAAGGAATGATTTGTTCATCCTTAATTCCTCTCACTTTCCATGAAAGCGGAAACAACTCACGGTTAAGCAAAGGATCTTGTGGATCAAATTCTTTCCATTCCATGTTCATCTCATCATAATAGATGTCTGGGTGCAATAACATGTCGCCGATAAGCTCCTCGTCAATCGCATTACTTCCAGTTGGATCTGTGTTTTCATACACCATCTCCAAGAAAATAGAATCTCTTACCCAATGAACGAATTCACGATACTCGTTATTCGTTATCTCAGTTTGATCCATATACAATGCCGGAATAGACACTACATGCGAACGCGACTGATGTAAGAATGGAACATCTTCATCACTTGCTCCCATAGTGTATGACCCCGAAGGGATGTAAATCATACCTAATGGGATCTCTGGAAAAAAGACTTTTCTTCCCTGCACACCGAGCAAGTGCCCGGACCCTGAATTACAACTCGATATCAAGAGCGTAATTCCTACTACAAAAACCATTATTTTTTTCATGCTACCTTTGTTTTTTCTACCAATCTTTACCTTCGACTATCAGGACTTAATAAGGGTTAGGTCTTCTTTTAACGAGAGTATTATAATTAGGTTACACTTTTTCTTATACTATTGCAAAATAAATGGATTACCACTTCTTGGAACAACAGGAGCTGGAGGGAACATACAATAGTTCACCATTAACTCATGCGTACCTTTTCCATAGGTATTCAATGGATTTGTCATAATATCGAATGAATATCCGAATTTAAACATATCCTGTTTTACATCTGCTTTCGGTGAGAAACCATAACCCACCATCACTGCGATTGCGTCAGACATTCTGTATGAAACTGCTCCCCAAAAGAAAGAAGCGTTATTCATCCAAACATCTGCCATTAAATTAATATCAAAGATAATTGTTGCACCATCAGACTTCAATAAGAAACTTGGCTTCAGGTCAACAACATTATTCCAACCTGTTTTCTCAGATAGGTGATATTTATACCCCCCCATTACATAATAGTGACGAGCAACATTGAAACTAACACCGCTCAAATTAGCCGGTGCTAAATGCGTTGATGAAATTCCGACATAATAATCTTGCTTACCATACCAAAACAATCCAAAGTTTGCATCAAAACCAGTATCACCTGTTTTATTTGCAATTTGATTGATCGTAGGATCGAGATCAACTGAAGTTTGCGGTGGAATCCACGTTGGGTTAAAACCCACATTGATCATTCCAATTCCAATACCCGCACTTAACGTACCATAAACAGTTGGCAAATGATAAGCACCATTCACTGTTAAGTTATTATTACGTTGAAATCCAATTGCATCATTTGAAAAAGATAAGCCAGCACCAAAACTACCTGGACCTAAAATCACCTTTTGCAAATTACCTTGTACATTAAAAAGCGTCGTATTCGGCGCGTCCTGTACTCGGTCCCATTGATTTCTGTAAATTAATGTTCCGCATAGTCCTCTAAAACCAGTTGTAGCTGGATTGTAAGACATGCGATCGAACATGTAATGTGTAAATTGTTTATCCTGCTGTCCATACACGAAACTCACTGATAAACAACACAATACTAAAGATAAAACTCTCTTCATAAACTAGTTTTTTCTATACCATTTAACGCCGGAACACTCCAACAAGTGGCTAAAATAAATAAAAATAATGGAAAACTAAATATTTTTATAGAGTATTTCATTTTTCTTATCCTTCTGTTAAATTTTAAACCAACTTCTTATAGGTCCTCAACCAAAGATCTGGTAATTCATTTTTTAATGCATTTTCGTAATCTTCATAATCACATGGTACGAGCAAATGACGTTGAAGTTTCACTCCTTCAATTTTAGGGTAAGGCACTTCTAGCCACCAACGCCCGCTTTTATTGCTTTTATAGAAGATTATTTCATCTTTAAAATCATCAATATTAACCCGATATTTTAAATAAGCGCTTTTACTTCCGATTGGGTAATCTTGTTTTCTGAGGTTAAAACCTTCAACAAAGTACCACAACATTTGTGTGATTAGATTGACATCCGAATTATATCCAATTTCTTTTGGCAAAAAATTAAACAAGCCAACCACCGAAAGTTTGTCACTCATACCAGCATAGCGCATAATTCGGCACCCATCCTCCCCATAAAAACCATGCGGTAAATTAAGTTGATTCCCTTTATAATCTGAGGAGCGAATTGCAGTCATATCAAAACTGAGAATATCTGCATTTCTAACTTGCGGCTCGATCATTCTTTCATTCGAATAAAAATCACCCAAACGGAACGCATCAAAATAAAGATCATCCAATAATTTAATCTCTTTGGGATCCGTTAAATACGACTGATAGCCTACGAGCGAAAAGTTGAACAAAAAATTAGGTTGATGCGCAATGATTTTGTTTAGCCAGCCATCTGACACCATTTCATCATCAGGATCACCGAGATCAAAAGAAGGATCAATCGTTAACAAATTAACGGTTTGCTCTAACTTTTCGTAAGCTTGATAAATTGGAAACGTTAAGTCCTGACTACCTCCAATGACGACGGGAAAGATATTATTCTTCACCAATTCAGCCACCACTTCTTTCAAAGCAGCATAAGTATCGTTTGCAGTTTGACCGGGATTGATAATTCCCAAATCAAAAATAGCAGCATACCAATCACCACTGTAAAGACTAGAAAATGAAGATCTAAAATCGGTAATCCACTCTTTAGAGGAAGATTGGTGATACAATTGATCGTATACCGGAACAAAAACAAGTGCGATACCGCCTGATGGTGGCTCTTCATAAAAAAATGCATCCACTTGAACAATACGCGCTCCTATCTGCCCAGGTTTGTACGTGCCGTCAACAGGATTATTTTCGAAGTAAATACTAAGATCTTTCATAAAACGAATTTAGTTGAATCGTTATAAATTGACACTATTCAAGAAAATTATTTCGCTTTTTTCTTTCCTCTCGGCTTCGGTTGATTCTTGGAGATTTCGATACATTGCTCGTAGGACAATTCCGCGGGCTCAACATCCTTTGGAAGTTTGAAATTTTTCTTCCCAATTTTAAGATAGGCACCGTAACGACCATTCAATAATTCCATGGCATCATCTTCTGCAAACTTCTTGATCAAGCGATTGCGATCTTCTTCACGTTTCTCTTCAATTAATTCAACTGCACGTTCAATAGTCATTCCTTCTAAACTATCACCATTTGCCTCCTTAATAGAGACAAAGAGTTTTCCAAGCTGCACATAAGGGCCAAATCGACCTTTATTTACTTTCATATTTTCACCTTCATATTCTCCAATCACTTTTGGAAACTTAAATAGTTCAAGAGCTTCTTCAAGGGAGATCGTTTGAATACTTTGATCTTTTTGAATAGAAGCAAACTTAGGTTTATCCTCATCATCCGACTCACCTATTTGCACCATTGGACCAAAGCGTCCTATTCGCGCATACATATTTTTACCAGAAGCAGGATCAATTCCAATCAGTCGTTCACCTGAAGCACGTTCAGAATTTTCAAGTGTATCCTCAACACGCAGATGAAAGGGACCATAAAATTCAGAAATCATTTTTGTCCAATTCACCAAGCCCTTCGCGATATCATCAAACTCTTTTTCCACATTTGCTGTGAAATTATAATTCATGACCTGATCAAAATGTTCCATTAAGAACTCCGTCACAACGCGTCCAATATCCGTTGGAACTAATTTTCCTTTGTCACTTCCAGTTTTTTCTGAACTCACACTTTGTTGAATTCCTTTAGCGTCCAGTGTGATCACTTTAAACGCCCGATCTGCTCCTTCTTTCTCTCCACGCTCCACATAACCTCTTTTCTGAATTGTTGAAATCGTTGGTGCATACGTTGATGGTCTACCGATTCCTAATTCCTCCAATTTTTTAACCAAACTCGCTTCTACAAATCGCGCCGGCGGTCTCGAAAAACGTTCATTGATGATTACATTTTCACGATCAAGTACATCCCCTTCATTCATTGGCGGCAATAAACCTTCCATTTCTTCATCTTCGTCATCAAGAGAAGATTCAAGATAAACTTTAAGAAAACCATCAAACAAGATGATTTCACCCGTCGCAGCAAACTCTTGTTTCTGAGGTGCGTCAATTTTAATAGATGTACGTTCCAATTTTGCCTCAGACATTTGCGACGCAATTGAACGCTTCCAGATTAACTGATATAAGCGTTCTTCGTCGCGCTCAGCCGTAACTTCATGCAATCCAAAATTCGTTGGGCGAATCGCTTCGTGAGCTTCTTGGGCGCTTGATGATTTATTTTTAAATTTTCGCGGTGTAAAATATTCTGATCCGTACGCTGACTCAATTTCTGCTTTTGCAGCATCTACGGCAGTTTGCGAAAGGTTCACCGAATCCGTTCTCATATAAGTAATTAAACCCGATTCGTATAAACGCTGTGCAACAGACATAGTTCGAGAAACAGAGAATCCTAATTTCAAACTTGCTTCTTGTTGCAATGTACTTGTTGTAAAGGGAGCAGTAGGTGATTTCTTTGCTGGTTTTTTTATGATAGAGTTCACAACAAAATCATGATCAACACACAATTTTATAAATTCATTCGCTTCTTTTTCCGTTTCAAATTGATGGTTTAGTTTTGCTTTAAGCGGAGCCCCATCCACTCTAAAGAGAGCATCCGTTCTGAAAGAAGCCACTGAATTGAAACGCTCAATTTCTTGCTCACGCTCTACAACCAGGCGAACAGCAACGGACTGAACGCGACCTGCAGAAAGTGACGGTTTCACTTTTCTCCACAATACCGGAGAAAGTTCAAAACCAACCAAACGATCCAAAATTCTTCTCGCTTGTTGCGCATTGACAAGATCATCATCAATTTTCCGAGGATTTTCAATGGCTTTTAGTACTGCCGTCTTCGTGATCTCGTTAAATGTAATCCTTTTATATCCTTTTTTATCGAGGCCTAAGGTCTCTTTTAAATGCCACGAAATGGCCTCTCCTTCACGGTCCTCATCCGAAGCAAGCCAAACCTCATCTACAGATTTAACCATTTTCTTCAGTTCCGCAATAATTTTTTTCTTGTCTGGCGAAACGATATAGGTAGGAGCAAAAT